>NZ_BAAAYN010000042.1 GCF_039536245.1 Cryptosporangium minutisporangium
GGCCGGTCCGTGCCCGGCCTCGGATACTGCCGTACCCGCTCCCGCCGGGCCGGACGGTTCCGGCAGCGCGTCGGGCTGAAGCTTTCCGGTCGGGGTCCGCGGCAGCCGGTCGGTAATCACGTAGGCGGACGGGTGCATGTACGGCGGAAGTCGCTGCGCCAGCCACATGCGCAGCTGGCCGTCGAGACCGTCGTGCCGCTGGGCCGCGGCGAGGTAGGCGACCAGGCGAGGGTCTTCGTCGGTGCCGCGCACGTGCACTGCCGCGTCGGACACGTGGGGATGCTGCAGCAGGCTGGCACTGATCTCGCCGGGCTCGACCCGGAACCCGCGGATCTTCACCTGGTCGTCGAACCGGCCGAGGATCTCGTAGCCGGCATCGGTGAACGCCACGGGACTGGTCGAACACCCGCTGCTCGCTGAGCCACCGCGGCTGTCGCTGTGGCGCCCGATGACCGACAACGACGGCTCGTCCGCGCTCGACAGCCGATTCATCCGCTCTGGATTCTTCCGCCTCACACCGCAGCGGGTCGACATCACGCGGGACGGCGAGTCCACGATCGTGTCAATCGACTACGCCACCGCGTGGGGCGACACGATCGAGCACCGGCAAATCGTGACCCAGGTCGCCCACGGCGACTACGTATTCGACGAACGGGTGCGGCTCCCGGAGGGGACGCGCGACGGGCTGAGCGTCGGAATCGGCTTCCGCCTCGTCGACGGGTTCGAGCGGGCTGAGTGGGTCGGGCTCGGGCCTTGGGAGAACTACCCCGATCGGCGGAAGTCGGCACTGTTCGGGCGTTGGAACAGCAGCGTCGACGACCTCGCCGTCCGGTACGTCGTCCCGCAAGGCAACGGTGCGCGAGGCGACGTCGACCACGCGGTTCTCACCGGACCCGCCGGGACCGCCGTCGTCGACTCGGCGCACCCTCTTCACCTCACGGTTTCCCGCTACTCCGCCGACCAACTCGAGCAAGCCGCCCACTGGTGGGAACTGCCCTCCTCGACCGCGACCTACGTCAACCTCGACATCGCCCAACGCGGCGTCGGTACCGCTCTACTCGGACCTGACACACGACCGCCGTTCCGGCTTTCCGGCGAGGTCTACCAATGGAAGTGGCGCCTCGCCCTCGTGACCCATGCCGGCGCCGGGCAAAAAGACGGACGCAGCTGTTCGTCCGGTTGGGTCCGTCGCTTCCCGGGGTAGATCCGGCGTGGCGACCCTGATACACAGCAGCTGGACGCGGCCGCCTGGCCGGGACGGCCCGCAACGGCAGGAAGCCGACCCTATGGCTGCGACGTGTACGTGGCGGAAATGGGATTCGTCGCTGGGAGTGACGTTGACCGGCGCCATCGACCTTGTGCTGTATGACCGGCTCGCCGACGCCGCCCGCGCCGCCGACAGCGGCGTCGACAGCGTGTTCGTGGACCTGGATGCCGTGACTTTTTTCGGCGCGCCGGGCTTGAATCTGCTCGGTCGGCTCGCCGCGAATGCCCACACGGTGGATCTGATCTGCCTGCCCGCCCGGGTACCTGTCGTGCGCATGCTGCGGGCCGTCGGTCTGGATGCCGTAGTCCGGTACTGACACCGGTGGCGTTGCGGTGAGCGAAGGACCCGGTGGCGTCGGTCTCGACGTCGCGCCGCGGGTGCCGGGCGGCCGGCGTCGGTTGGGCCGGGACGACTGCGAACGGGCCGGTGGCATGCTGCATGCAGTACGCGGTCGGCTGCGCCTAGGGCACGGCCTCTTGGTGTGCGTGCGCTGACGCAGCCGGAGCGTATGGGACAGCGCCGACCGCTCAATACGGGGTTATCGTCAGGTCTGCTCCCCAGACCCCGGAGGGTGTCGCTGTGCGGGCCGTAGGCCCCACCGGACCAACCGTCCCGGAGACGGCGCGTCCGGCAGCGTCCGCACGAGCGGACGCGCGGGTCGCCGACCCAACCACGCACGACGCGGCGCCCGGCTAACGGGCGGGTTCCCACGGTGGAGAGCAATCGACATGCACGACAGACCTATCGACCCGGTGGGCATGCCGGGGGGCGGCGACGTCTTGAACCCCGCGCGGGCCTTCGCCGCACTCGGGCGCACTCCGGTCACCGAGCCGCCACTCGGTGAGACTCTGCAGACGATCACACTCTTCACTCACCAGACGATCGCCGCGGCCGCCGAGGTGTCCATCACCGTCATCGCACAGGACCAGACGACCACCGTCGCTCACACCGGCACCCGGGCCCTGGCGCTCGACGAGGGCCAATACCGGGCCGGATAGGGGCCATGTCTAGACGCCGCCCGCAGCGGACAGATCATCACTGTCACCGACATGGACACCGAGACCCGCTGGCCCGTCTACACCCCCCGCGCCCACGCGCAGGGAGCGCGCAGCTCACTGTCGGTACCGCGTCCCGTGCAGCACCGGGTCATCGGGGGCCTCAACCTTTACGCCACCAGCTCCGGCGCCTTCGACGAAGAGGCCGTCGACCTGGCCCTCGCGTTCGCAGGCTACGCGGCCGTGGCCCTCGCGAACTCCTACCGCCACACCGCTACCGCCCAGCTGATCGAAGACATGCGCGCCGCCATGCGCTCCCGTGCGGTCATTGATCAAGCCACCGGCATCCTCCTCGGCCGCCACGGCGGAACCCTGGAGGCGGCTTTCGGAGAGCTGACGCGCATCGCTCAGGACGCTCACCGCTCATTGCGCGACACCGCCGACGACCTGGTCCTGCGCGCGCAGCGCCCTACGCCACCGCAATAGCTGCCGGTCCCGTGGCGACGCGATCCCTCGATCGGCGCCGAAACGACCAGCGTGAGCATGCCAGTGGGCAGGTCCACGCGGCCCAGGATGCCGGTGGCGAATCCGAAGCCGCAGGGGCATTCCCGTTCAGCCGCGCCGGCCGCTGCCCCTGAGCCCGTGCCACGCTGAGCGACGAGGTCAGCGACGCCGATCTCCCCATCCCGCGCACCGTGACCGCCGGCTGGTCCCACGGCACCGACACTGGGACGCCGGACAGTTCATCCGGTACACCGTCGAGGGCCTTCCTTATCGCTCACGCGGCCGTTGTGGCGGCATGGATCACCGAGGGTGGGTAGACGGGCTGCCGCCTTGCCGCCGCTCAGGTCACTTCGATGGTGAGGCGGGGCAGGAACAGCAAGCTGCCTTGCTCTTCGGTCTCGATGGGGAACGCGTCGCTGCCGTAGCGGAACGTGGCATCGGCGGCGCCGGTGGCGTTCTCATTGGTGATCAGCCAGTTCTCGTATCCGCCGGAGCGCTCGGTGGGTGGGCTGTTGCGGAGGAGCCCGGGGGTATCGGCGCCGTCGCCGTTCCAGTCGCCAGACACCGCGAATTCGGGGATCGCCGGGTTGGTCGTTCCGTAGGCGAAGACCGTCTGCGCGCTGCCGCCCTGCCGCTGGGCGTTGGTGAGCAGCCACTGGTTGCCGCGGAGCACGCCGGCGGTGTCCACTCCGTCCCCGTCCCAGTCGCCCACGATCGGCGCATCGGTCTCCGCCCGCCCGTAGGTGAACGTGACCTCGGGCGAGTTCGGGGTGGTGTTCAATCGGATCGTCCAGACGAGCTGGCCGGTGTCGCCCGCGATGACGTAGCCGACCTCGTACGCGTCGTCGCTGGGGTCGAAGTTGCCCACGATGGGATGGCCGCGCAGGGTATCGGTGAGCGCGGGGACACCGAACTCAAAGCTGATGTCGGCGGGGCCGCTGCTGTTGCTGTTGCGGAGGTGCCAGGTGAACGTTCCGGGAAAGTCGCCGGGTGGGCCGATTCGGGCGATGCCGACGGTCTCCGAACCGTCTCCGTTCCAGTCCCCGACGACGGGCAGGTCGCGGACGTTGTTGAAACGGCCGAAGCTGAACTTCAGATTGGCCGGGCCGCTGGTCGGCGTGGTGCGGATGTACCAGGTGCCGCCGTCGTAGATGACCGGTCCACTGGTGCCGTCCGGCGTCGCGGCCGCGCCTGGGGGTGCGCCGACAAGCGTGACTGCGCCCAGCGTGAGGGCGACCAGCGCGGAGGACAACGACCGTCGGTACTGAGAGCGCATGTCTCCACCTCATTGAGGATGTGGCTCGCTCCGACGCCACGCCGGACAAGTCGGCCTTTTTCAGGGTGGCAGCGGCATGAGCCTGGGCGCCACAGCCGGACGCACGGTCTGCATCGGCCGATGGTCGTCAATGCGACGGTCTGCGCTGTAGGTCGAAGACCGATGAAGACCACCCAGCCGTCGCACACTCGGCCGGCTGCAGCCGCATGCAGGTGGGCCGCTGCCGCCGTCGAGTTCGCTAGGCGGGCGGTGGCGGCGGCACGCTCAGGGCAGAACGCTCACTCGACCCGGCCGCGCATGTGGCCAAGCGGAAGGCGGCCGGTGTCCTCGCCGCGCTGCCGTCCCATCGCAGCCGATCCTCGGCCGCGTCGAGCGCCACGATGGTCGGGCTGCTGAACTCGACATCTCCGCGACCGGGCACCTGTCAGGCCGTACCGCACAGTTCGAATACTGCCGTCTACCAGCACAACGAGCAATGACGCGCGCAAGCCGACGAGAGGTCACTCGGGGCGTCCCGGGGATTGACGCGATGCCGTGGTCCGGCAGACCGAGCCGAGTCGACTACAACGACCCACAGATCGCCCTCGCGAGTCCCGGTAGCCGACGACCGCACCGAGTCGCGGCTCCGCGCATAAACGCGCGCTCGGCCGACAAGCATGAGCTCGGCGGGACGCAGCGACCGTTCAACTACTCCCTGTCGATCGGATGGCCTCGGGGCACTGGCAATCATGACCAGCCGAATCAGACCCTATATTAACGGTAGCGTTCTGATATTACCTCAAGTAGATCGGTAATCGTCTCCCTGTCGCGCGCCTCATCGATCGTAAGGGCGATGGCGAGCGCGGTTGACATCCAGGCAAGTTCCTCATTCATATCTACCGAGAGAGCAACCTGGTTGCGGAAGTAGGCCATGTCATAGCCGCTGCGGAGCGCCCAGATAGCCCCGGCAACTAGAGAAAAATCAACTTTGATAGTGCCACACAAATCCATCGCTCGCGAAATCATCAAATCGCAAAGCGGAAGATCGACGCCTATCGTCTGGGCGCTTGCCTTGAATTCAGTTAGCAATTCGGATATGAGCGTTATCAGGCCACCCGCGAACGACCGGAGGCCAGCTTTGCGCACTTTGGTGGTCGCATAGGCGCGGTCGAGGCCGCCGCTCGGCAGTAGGGCCAAAATACACGCCGCGGCAGCCTGCACATCGCCCGGCCGAAAGACAGGTTGGAGCGGTCGCACCTGGCTAGGATGCGTAAGCGTCGCAACATGTTCTTCGCGGTTTTTTATTAGCACGGCTCGAAGCTTTCCAGCGGAGACCCTAGAGATTAGGCTCGCCGCCGAATTTCTGAACTCAGCACACCCTACTTCGATGGTGCTCTCTGCTGTCTCGGAGAGTGGCGTCTGCGACATCCGGACGAGTTTAGCCGCCCGCGCCCCCACGTGTGGTCCGCCGCCGCTTGTCAACCCCGGATGTGGCTTCTTCATTGCTTGCGTGAAGACCGGACCGCGGCTCAAGCTTCACGGGTAAGCACAGACCCGCACTAGCCGATGGAGCAGCGTCATGCTCGCGAAGAAGACAAGAATTGAGTCGATCAGAAGGCGAAAGAAAATCCTCACTGCCGTCGCTGGCTGCCTGATCGTCGGCGTACTGGCGCAGGTTCATTCGATCCTTGCAGGCGCAATTACAACCGCATGTACAATCTTTGGATTGGTGGCCACCCTCCTGAAGAACGAGTGTTGTCGGCGAACTGACGACCAATCAGCTGATGAATACTCGGCACTGCAGCGCCGGTTAGCTAGGGATGAAATTGACCAGCCACCCTACGGACATAACCCCCACGCATCCTCCTCCCAAGAGGATACGTGGACTACTGATTTGGCCGATCGAGATGTCCGGAAAGCATCGGGTTCCTCGAGCACGAGCGAGCTGCCCGCACCCTAGGAAACACGGGAGGTAACGTTGCCACATCGGCTATCGCCAAATTAGTGACGCCGTGGCACGGAATGAGAGTGGTCCGACGACGAGCCTCCTTGCTGGGCCGCATCGGGATCTCATCGCTGGAGCGGATCCGATCGACCTTGATCTGATTGGCCGTCCAGAACGGTGCCGATAAGCGCCTTCCTGCGCATTGCGGCCATCTGATCGCTGTGACCGATGGCCATGGGATCTCGATTGTCCGCCAAAAAGCAGATCCTATACATCTCCCTCCTGCAGCCGTTCACCAACCGAAGCGTGACGATGCACTAGTGCACGCCCCACGCGAATGTCGAACCTGTTCACAGATACATTTCAGAAGCATCTAGCTCACCGCGGCGTGTCATGCCGACCTCGATCGCTTGGGCACCGTTTTAGTGACAGGCGATGCGACGTGTCATTCCGACCGTCTCAGCGAGAGAGAGGGCTGCAATCATGACGTCGGCACTGCGTGAGCAGCTCGGGATCGGCATCGATGCGCAGTCCTGGGACGTCGATGACTTCCGGCTGTGGGCCAGCAACGCGCGTGGAGTAGTCCTGTACGCACCGACATCCCTGCGGCTCGGACGTAACTCGACCGGAAGGCCAGCGGCCGCCGTCACGCAGAATCTTCGGTGGCGTGACGGGATCTATCAGTCTCTCGGCGGATCAGCCACACTGGGATTCTTCGACGACGACCTTTCCGATGTTGACCGATGCCGCCGCGATCGTGAGTGGCGTCGAGTGGTGTGTGCGGGTGCGAGTGTGGCGGATGCGCCGTCATTCGTGCCGTTGGAGATGCGCGACCTGCAACTGACTGCGACCGTGGACCGTCGCTCCGCGCGACTGCTCGCGCCGGAGCTCACCTCGACGCGCACGGCCACCTTCGAGCTGACCGCAGCGGGAGCGAGCGAATGGGTCGCCGCCGTCACGGACGGGGGCGCCGTCGCCGGAAGCATCCGGATGTCCTATCGCTACCCGCGCCTGCTTAAGCCGGGCACGGTCACGATCACCATCCATGGAGCCCAAGTTTTCAACGAGCTGGCCCGGCAGCTGGGCGGGGCCGTCGGCGACCCACCACGCGCCACCGCCGCGCGTATCGCAGATGCGTGGTCCAGTCTCTTCACAGCCGGCGCACTTGGCCTATCGATCGACCCTCCCACGACGGGTGAGCGCGCCGACGGATTGATGGATCAGGTGCACGAGGAACTATTCAGCGCGCTGTTCGTGCCGGTTCGAAGCGACGGGCAACCAGCCGGGAAATATGAACTGCGGTGGCGGCACCCCTCCGATGTCCCAGACACCTCGCTCAGCGTGTCCGCGGCCGGATGGACCTGGGTGACAGCCGCGCTGGATTGCGAACTGTCCACGCTCCTCCGCACGGTCGATCCGGCCGACGTCCTCACGACTTATGCGACCGCGTCGGTGCCGACGCGGGTGGTCGTGGAATCCGCCGCCGAGGTCTCCTCGGTCGAGGTCTCGCTCGACTTCGGCGACGGCCGCCCGCCCGCAGTGTTCACGTGCGACGGATCCGGCATGACTCGCCAGGTCGCGATTGCCGCGGAACGTCCCGAGCAGGTTACGGCGACTTATCACGCACGCGTTCTGTTCGCGGATCCAGACAGCTCGGCCGTAGAGGTGGCGGGCGTCGCGGCCTACGCCGCTGGATGCCTATCGGTGGATCTGCGCCCGGGAACGTGGATCCGACGGCACACGATCTATCTCTACGCTCAGCGCGACGGCCAGATCCTGACGACCGGCAGCGAGGACGGTAGCGGGGACGTCATCACAGTCACCGCCCTCTACCAGCCGGGTGGAGCGCCGCCGATCCGGAGAGCAGCACGAATCACGACCGGCGTGCCGCTGACTTTGACCTATCCGGTCCCGCCTGGCTCACCCACGGGCAGTCTTCATCTGACCGCACTCGGGACCGTCGGCGGAAAACTGATCACGGCGTCTGTGCCCGTGGACGCCACTGCGGAGTCGATCTATCTCCTCGTCACCGGCGACACGCTCAGGGTTGTGAATCCCGCCGATCTCCCCAGCGAGTCGGACCCGGTGGCTGAGCAGCTCCGCGCCGGCCAATCGCGTCCGCTGGTCACCTGGCGCTCAGCGCCGAGGGCGGAGGCCGACCGCGAGATTGACGTCATCACCGACGTCGTCTTGATCCCGCAGCCCACGGACGTGTCGTGCTGGGCCGCGGCCCTCGCGATGGTCGTGAGCGCGCGAGACCGGGCATCCCGATCGGCGGAGGCGGTGGCTCTCCAGGCAGGAATGGACGTGAGCACCGGCTACGGCTGGAGCCAGATCCGTGCAGCCGTCAACGCGTGGAACCTGGTTGAGGAGGGCCCGCGGAGCGCAGAGCCCGCGGAATGGGCTCGGATGCTCGAAGCCTGGGGCCCCATCTGGATCGTCGAGATCGGCGCTCCGTACCACGCCGTGGTCCTCGGCGGGATCCGGGGCGATGGCACGGCGGAAGGAACGCGGGTGACGCTTTACAACCCATGGCCACCCGGAGTCGGCGTCATCGAGTCGAAGAGCTTCCTGGACTTCGACTCGGACTTCGGGCTGGGCGCCGGCGCAGGCGCCGCAATCGTTCACGCGAGAAACTGAGTCTTCTACACGGGGGTACATGATGGGGACCTTCCTCACCGAGAACGTTCCGGTCAGCTTGGCCGGGACACTCGGGTCCGCCGGAAACTTCCGGCTCTTCGCTTGCGACCAGCCAGACGTCGTGCTCTACGTCGCCAAGACACCCACGCTGATGCTCGACCGCGACGGTCAGCCGGCGGTCGCGGTCACGACGTACACGACACAGGCAGCCGACGGAAGCGTCAAGGTCACGTCGGGCGCGGCGACGATCGGCGTCAATACCGCCCCGCCGCTCGACCAAGCGGCGATCGACGAGGCGAAAGCCCGGCTCGGTCAACTGGGGTACGACCCGGCGAAGCTACGGTTCCTACCGCTGACGACCCAGAAGGGAAAAGCGCGCCTCAATTTGGCTACCGTCGCCGGAGAGCCCGACCGTGCGCACAACGAGCGGGATGTAGGGAATCCTGGTGGCTCCTTGTCCTTCCTCGCCTCGCTGACCGAGGTAGGTGCGCTCGAGTGGTCGCAAGGCATCAAGCAGCACACACGAATCACCGGCGACATCACCATTCAATTCGACTATCTGCGCCGGGTCCCGGACATGGGCGCGACCGTCCGCGTGCACGGCCAACGCGTGTTCGACCACTTCTCCGCTGCCCTGCAGGCCAGTTACAACGGCTTCTTCTACGGTGGCAGCGCGAAAATCGAAGCGGCGTGGGATGAGTTGAGCCGTAACGGTGGCGTCGAGGTGGTGTTCCAGGGCCAGGGACTGCCACCGGAACTGGAGAAGTACCGGCAAGAGATGGTCACCACCTTCACCAAGCAGGCGACGGCCATCCTGTTCGACCAGATCTTCGCGCCGATGCCGCAGGTAGCTCCCGCGGAGCCCGACAAGAGTGGTGGCATCTTCGGTGGAGCCAACTTCGCTCTCAAATGGCAGAAGAAGACCGACGCGATCGACCTGGTTCAGGATATTCAGTTCCGCGGCACTACCTGGCTCACCGAGACGATGGACGTCAGTCTGGCGGCTCTGCTCGGCGACTTGCCGCAGAGCTGCTTGACCGAAATCCCGGCTCAGCAGGCCTTCGACTCGGTGGTCGTCGTTGACGCCGACCCGATGCTGTCCAACGCCGCAGTGTCGATGACCTGGAGTGAAGGCCGCTCGCCCGTCGCGCCGGTCTTCGGATCAGAGGGGGGCCAGCAGCGCTACACCGTGGTGAGCACCAACCCGAACGCGGTCACCGTCACCTGCAACACCAACATCAACTACAAGCCGAGGTGGCCGGTCGTCGTTCACCGGCAGTCCAGGCCCGTGAGTGACCGAGGAAACTCTATGGTGATCAAGTCGGCCGCATCCGTCGGACGGCAAGACATCTTCCTGTTCATCCGTGAAGGCAACCGGATCCTCATGCCCCCGGCAAATATCTCCGGGGACTACCTGGTACTCAACGTCTCCTACGAAGGTCCGCATCTACCGGTGCCGGTGCGCGACTCCGCGCATATCGACGCCGGCGCACCGGTGGAGTTCGCCTACCCCCTCGATCCCGACGGACGGCCAGGCATCGCCAAGTTCAGCGCCTTCGGCGTCATCGGTGGCCAGCTCAAGCGGGCCGGCGAGCAAGTAATTCCGCAGACCGACTCGGCGGTCTTCATCCTCGCCACCCGTGGCGGGGACATCCAGCTCGTCACCAGCGAGACCATCCTCGGGGAGAGCGACAACCTCGCCGCGGACCTCGTGCGCGGCCAGGGACGTCCGGTCGTGCTCAGCGGCGGCCCAGCCGGCTCGCCGGCCCCGGAGACGACCCGGGCCGGCCGGAACGGATCGAATCGCGGCCCGTCGAGCAACGGTCAGGGACGCGTCATCAGCGGCCGGACCATCGGAATCGAGTACGGATCACCGGGACCGGCCCTCTGGCTGCGGCTCCCGGACGGCACGTCGCAACGTATCGGGCTGCGCAGCTCGGAGAACTGGAGCGCGTTCGAGCACGACAGTCGCGACGTGAAGGTCTACATGGAACCTGCGGGCGAGTTCGCCGAACGGATCTACACGCCGCTCACCGTCTGAGCACCGCTGCAGCCCCGCCCATCCTCCGGTGCGCCGCAGCCCGCGGCGCACCGGTCTTATCCACACGAGAGGGTCGCCCGCGTGCCCGCACCGACAACCAAGTCACGGCTGCGCCTGCCGAACGCCAGCAAGGCACTTCTCGCCCGCGCCCGGCGCACGCTCGAGCCCACGGACGACCCGGCGTCGGAAGCAACACGCGACCGGATGGTCACCGCCTTCGTGGAATTCCTCGAGCCAGTCGACGCCCGCTGGTCGGCGCGCCTCCACGACCTCGGACTACAGATCATCGGCTACCAGCCGGAGAACAGCTATCTCTGTCGCGGCCCGCTCTCGGCGTTCCACCGCGCGCGTACGGACATCACCACGAGCGGGAACCGATCGGCGGTCGCCACAGTCACCGACCTGCTCCCCGAGTTCAAACCGCAGCTGGAGTCACTCGGTGAAGCCGGGAACGACGTCGTGATCGTGGTGGCTGCCTCCGCCGGTGAGCGGGCCGTCATCGCCGCCGAAATCGGCGCTGTTCCCGGCGTCGTCCTCCTCGACGGCGCAGGCAACGACACCCTTGACCACGCACGCATCCGCTTCCGCGCCCGCATCCAGTCCGACAGCCAACGGGCGTTGCTGCAACACCCGCAGGTCCTCGCCGTCGAGGACTTCGTCGCGCCGGTACCTGAAGATGAACAGGCCGGACTGATCGTCGCGGGTCTCTACGACGCTGCCGGGCACCCCGCAGGCTCCTATCTTCGGTGGTTGCGCGACCTGGACCTCGACGGACGCGGAGCCCTCATCGGCATCGTCGACAGTGGGGTCGACGTCAGCCATCCGGCGTTCACCGGCCGCGTCAGAGACCTAACCGGCGGCCGCAAAGACTGGCACGCCACGATGGTCGCCGGACACGCCGCGGGGGACTATCGCGAATCCACAGACGATGAGGGCCTCATCTACGGCCTGGGCATCGCACCCGCCGCGCAGGTGCTCTCACAGTGGAAGAGCCTCTCCGCCGAGGAACTCTGCCGGCAAACCGTGGGCGAAGCGGCGGGGCTCTTCGCCGTGCAGAACAACTCCTGGGGCAAGCAACCGGCTGATCCGATGAGCTACGGATCCGACGAAGCGCTCTACGACGCACTCGTCCGGAACGCCGATCCGGCCGCGACAACGCCAGCGCCCCTCGTCGTCTGCTTCAGCGCCGGGAACTCAGGCGCCGCCGGTCTCACCCGGCCGAAGGCCGCGAAGAACGTCCTCGTCACCGGCAACTCCGAGAGCTTCCGCCCGAACGCAGGAGGCATCCAGAGCGACGACATCAGCGAGGTCTACACCGGTCTGCACGGCTCGAGCCACGGCAACTGCGGCGACGGACGAGTACGGCCCCATGTCGTCGCGCCCGGCGAATGGACCGCGTCGGCCAACTACGACTGCCATGCCGGCGAACCCGAGTACGTCAATCCGCTGATCACCTGGGGCGGCGGATCCTCCGGCGCCAGTCCTAAGACAGCCGGCGCCTGCGCGCTGCTCGCGCAATGGTGGCTCCGTACACACCCCGACCGGCCGCCCTCTCCAGCGCTGCTCCGAGCGCTGATCGTCAACGGCGCCGAGCCCATGCGCGGCGCCGGATCTCCGCCCAACAGCCAGCAGGGATGGGGACGGCTCAATCTCGCGAACATCCTCGATCCGGCGGTGGCTCGCGTCATCGCCGACGAAGGCGACCGCATGACGCTGGCCGGGCAAGAACGCCGCTGGACGCTGCGGGTGGCCGATCCACGCCGGCCGGTCAAGGTCACCCTTGCCTGGACCGATCCCCCCGGGGCTGTCGGCACCGGCGCCTCGGCGGAGCTCTCCCCGATCGTCAATCGGCTTGCCCTCCGCGTCACCACGAACGGGCGTCGCTATCAAGGACTGCCCGATCGATTCCGCGAGGGCGTCACGCTCGACGACGCGGCACTGGCAACCGCGGCGAGCAAACTCCTGCCGGAGGGCGCGGACAACCTGCAGAACATCGTCCTCGCGCCGGGTACCGTCGGCGGAGAGCTCACCGTCACGGTGAACGCTCTCCGTGTGGTCGCTGACTGCCGGACCGGCCGATACATCGAGCCTGGCCAGGATTTCGCGCTCGTGATCACCAACGCGGTGGTAGACAGTGCAGCCACGCCCACGGTCGTCGCGGTGACCGCAGACCCCGAGTCGTTCCGCCCCGCCGACCCGAGCGCCGTGCGTCACTGGTCGGCCGACTCCGCCGACGGTGACCGAGTTCTCGCCGAGATTTCGGCCGGCGGCAGGGATGCCGTGTCCCTGCCTCCTGACCGGCTACCCGATGACGCAGCGTGGTGGGAGACGGAGACGCCCGCCGCGACCGTCGGCGCGGATGCCGAACGCGACGGGCTGGCCCCCGACGCGCTCATCGCAACGGCGACGGCGGTCACCGCTGGTGCGCTGGACACCGCCGGGCACCGTATCGCGATCGGTTCGACATACGCCGCGTTTGCCCCCGATCAGGCCGCTACCGGTTTGGGAGCAGCGATCTCCTCCCTCCTCAGTGCCGTCCGCTCACCCCCATGCGACGACGTCGAGCCGCCGTCACCTGCCGCGCATGCGTGCGCGATCCTGCTCGTCGGCTCCGGTACACGAGCACAGGTCGCGGACCTCCACGCCCTCCGGACGCTCGCAGCAGCCGCGACGCTCACCATCGTGTCTGACGACGCCAGCGTCCTGGCATTTCTCGCCCAACGGATCGGTCCCGGCGCCTCAGCGAAGTATCGATTGGCCGCCGGGCACAACCAATTGCCCGACGTCCTCAGCGAAGCGATGACGGACTCTGGCGGCCTTCAACGAATCCTCGTCTCGCAGGAGACCACCGCGACCGGCACACGCTTCTCCTTCGGGGTCGTGCCCGCCGATCGCAGCATCGTCGTCCGTGTCGAGGGCGAACTCGCCGAGCGATCCGGCACCCTGGTGCTGCGGGCCGCCGACGGCACGGAGATCACGTGGCCCTTCGACGCGGCCCCTCAGGATGGCGCTGATATCAGGGTCGCCGTGCGCACGGGCGCGGTGGAGTTCGCACACCTGGCAGCCAGCGGTCTACCCGGGCAGTGGGAACTTCGCGCGGAGGGCTGGGAGCAGCCTGTCCGCGCTCAGGCATGGGCGGTGGGTGGGACACGCCTGGCGGCGGGCCACACGCCGACGGCGTCCGGCGCGAGAGCAGAGACCGCCGACCGCACCATGCTTCGCGTCGCCGGACCGCCCGGACACCTCCTTCGGCAGCTCACCGTAGAGCCGCCCCGCCTGACTGGTACCGACACTGGCCCGCGCAGCGAGTACCCACGCGCCACCGTCATCCGCGCCGTCCCTGGACGACTGGACAACAGCGGGCAGACGATTCCCGAAGCGCAGCGAACCGCCGCGCCTGTTCCGGCGCTCGGTCAGGTACTCCCCCTGCCCGGCGGACCCACACCGGTCGTCGGTGATCTGACGATCCACGCCGTCGGCACCGACTCCGGCGGCCATGACTTCGATCGCACCGTTCGAATCGATGTGCACCGCGTCCAGCCCTGGTCCGATTGGCGCGCGCAGGTCGCCGCCGACCGGAAGCTGCGTTACACCCGCGGCCGCATACTGGCGCTCGAGTCCGGACGAGACGGTGTCGATCGAGTCACCGTCGCCCGCGGCGGCCGAAGGCGCGTCGTCCAGGTCGTCCCCGAGCCGCTCCGCCAACAGCTGGCCGCCGCCGGTACAGCCCACCTCGCGGGCCTGGACCTGGTGCTGGGCGTGACCGGAAACGAGCTTCACGCCCTCTACCGGCCCCTCTACCCCGACCTCGGTCACCCGGCCGCACCAGTCTTCGAGGAGACACACACCCTGGCCGAGGTACCGACTGGAGCGCACCCCACGTCATGAACGACAGCCCCGTCCTCGCAAGGCCCCTCCGGACGCTGACGGCCAGTCGCGTCACCACCGACTCACTCGGATTCACGGCGGCCTGGCTCACCCGCCCGGCCTGGGACATCGGGCCGGTGCCCGCTCAGCCTCTGCCGCCGAGCCCCCCGTCCGACGACGAACCACTCCTGAACGGGAACTTCCGCATCCAACCGTTCCCGAAAGAACGAATGGTCGTGGTCGGGTCGACCCGGCTCAGCCTCCGGACGTTCTCCCTCACGGTGCAGAAAGTCCTCAGCGCCGACGGGTCGATCCGGGTCTGCGGCGCCACGGCCGTCTTCGTCGTCAGCGCCTACGCCGAGGAGACCCTCGATGAGTTGGCCCGGAATCAGCAAAGCTGGCTCACCGATCTGTCCCGTCGGACCGCTATCGACAACAGCTGGACCTTCGTCCCCGAGACCCGGGCGAGCTTGACGATCACGCTCGAGCTACCGCCTGGCGTGGCCGTCGGGGAATCGTCGATCGCCGCCTCCGCGATAGCCGGTACCGCCATCGTCATCGTAGAACTGACCGAGGTAGCCGCACTGACGTGGATGAACGCGCTCCAGCAGGGTGCAGGTTCGACCCTGCCCGGCGTGTTTCGCGTCAGCGCCACCACGCCGCGTTTCACCACTCAGGGCTTTGGTCTGGAGCCACGCCGCCTGGACACTCCCGTCGGGGTTTTGCTCGCTGCACGAGGACCAGCCGATATCCGCGTCATCGATCCCCAGCAAACGGTGAGCGGCCGCGTGGTGGTGATGGGCAGCGCCCTCGTCGGCACGACAACCCTGACGATCAGACCGAACCAAGGCGGTAGCCCAGTCTCAGCGGCGCTCGGACCCGGCGGCGGCGACCTCGTACTCTCGGTCACCAGCGCCACCCCGCAGTCGGTCACCATGGGATGGACGGCCGAGGTCGGATTCACCCCGCCCGGATGGCCGGTCGTACCGACGACGGGCTCACTGGACGCTGCCCGTGGATGGAACACGATCCTCAAACCCGAGGCATGGTGCGTGAGTTACCTACTCTTTCCCGTCGCTGTCGACGGTGTCGGTCGGCCCCAGGCCGCAAACGCGCAGGAGATCAGAGTGCAGGGAATCCTGTCCTACTCCGCGCCCTATATCAGTGGCGGCCACCTCACGAGCGCGTTCAACCTGCCCATTGCCACCCCGCTCAACGTCCTTCTGCCCCGCTACCCCGACCAACCGTTCGGACAGCCGGTCCTCAACGTCATCGCGACACGCAACGGCTTCTCCGGCATGGCCTCCAAGACCCTCGGCCCTGATGACGTCGTCCTCGCGATCCTCATTCATCCGAACGGACAACCCGAAGTCCGAAGCTCGACCGACCCGTGGCCAGAGAACGCGGCAACCGGACACCTCCTCGGCGCGCTCGGACAGTTGTCCTGACCCGCCAGCGAAGTCCGCGGCCGTGCGCAACCGTCGGCGCCCCATACACCGGTCGACAGCTCTGGACCCGCCAAGGCGGCCACCACATCGAGGGGACAACACTGGCGCCGTCGGACAGCAGCGTTGGAATCCCGGCCAACACTGGATCGTCTCCCACATGTTCGGTAGTCCCCGCCTGATCACCGAACGAGACCTCCTTGCCGCCCAGACGCCAACCCGGGCACACCGGTCCCGCCTCGCCGCTACCGCCCTGATCGGCCTCATCAGGTTCGGCGTTCTGCCGACGCCGCATGGACGCGCCCATCGGCCCGCACGGCCGGCCCGCCGACCGCGGCCGGCGCAGGCACACAAGCCCCAGGCCCCGCCCAACGCCTACTGCCGCCACCACCAGCACTCGACACTCCTGGCCGGACACCTCCTTACGAAGGGAGCCGGCTTCGCCGACGACGAGGCCGACGTACCGGCCAGGGCAACTTCGCGGCTAGCGATCTTGAGCCTGCGGTTCAGGCACGACTCGGAGATCCTGAAGCTGCGCGCGACTTCGGCGATCGAGCGGTCGCCCTGACGGGCGACGGCGATGACATCAGCCCGGAACTCCTTCGGGAACGGCTTGGGCATGACGTTGATCCTCCCAGCGAGGCCACGGCATCAGGCCTAGGAGTCAACCGAACCCTGGGCGGTCCCTCTGGGAGTGGTGCACGACCGAGACGACCCCGGGCCGCTTCGCGCTCCGCGGGAGCGCCTTCACCAGCTCGCTGGACATGGCGCGCACCTTCGCGGTCAACGACGCATCGGCCGGGATGTTCGATGAGGACACCGGCTTCCGCTGCGCCTGCGCCCCGGGCGCGACTTGGAGGCCGCGTTCGCGCGCGCAGAGGCCGCCAACGCGTTCGCGTCAGGATGAGTCAGATCGGCTCGCCCGGCACCGCGAAGTAGGACTTGCGCAGAGCGGTCAGTACGGGGTGGGCGTCGTCGAACCGATGATCGTCGATGCTGCTGATCGGCCGCACGCCCACCGAGACGTTGGCCGCGAACGCCCCCGTCATCTGCCCGAACAGGTCAGCTGTCAGCGGCGCGCTGCGGCTGGGCGTGCCGGCTTGCTGGAGAAGACCGTCGAGCAGACGCATCGTCACGCCGGGCAGGACCTCAGCATCGGGCCAAACCACGCGATCGTTCTGGTCGAGGAAGCCGATGTTCCACGTCGCCCCCTCGGTGACCCGACCATCCGGATCGAGGAACACCACGTCGTCCCATCCAGCCCGTTGGGCAGCCCGCCGCGCATGCATGGTCGCGAACAGCCCGACGTGTTTCACTTCCGGCAGGTCCCGGGTGTATCGGACGGTCTTCAGCCGCAGCGGAGGAGCAGCCGCCGCCGCAGGGCGGCTGGAGATCAAGATGTGCGGGTGGCTGTCCGCGCCGGGATGGGCCAAGTCCAGGTTGGGATCGTAGACCGTTACTCGGACGATCACTGGGCCTTGGGCCTCCGACGCGGCTTCCCGCAGCTGATTGCGGACGGCGTCCAGGTCAAGATCGGCGCCGAAGACCGCGGCGCAGTCCGCGCGGAGCCGCTCCAGGTGCAGCGACAGCCCGGGGACACGCGAGTTTTCGACCCGCATCGAGGTGAAGTGACCGTAGTTGTAGAGCGCCAGGCCGCTGATCTCCGCAGCGGTGACATCGCGGCCGTTGAGCTGCAGCATGGCGCCGACCCTAGTGGCTGCCCTCCCAGCGTGACTGTCACCTGACCGCACGTGACCGGAGCCGCCTGGTACCCGCTCGCAACTGCCGAGCGCCTCGTCGGCTCCCGCATCGCGCGAGCGGTCATCACGCGTGCTCGGCCTCAGGGTCAGGCACGTTAGCCACCAGCAGGACGGCTACGTTCCGGCGACGGCGACCGGCACTCGACTGGCCGCGTCGTCATCGACTGGGTATCGGTCGGTGATAGACGAGCATGTCGAAGTCGGCCACCCGCCAGTCTCGCTCGTAGGCGCGTCGGTAACCGCGGCGGTGGTAGAGGCGGTGCGCGGCGTGCATGTCGGTCTCGGTCGAGAGGACGACGCCCGTCAGGCCGGCCTCGCGGCTGCGGGCTTCGCAGACGGCGAGGAGCAGGGTCCCGACGCCGCGCCCTCGGACGTGCTCCGCGACGGCGAGCATGCGTACTTCGCTCTCGTGGTCCCGCGCGATCTCGGCGAGCCGGGTGCCCGGTAGGGCCAGCGTGACGGTTCCGACGACCTGCCGATCCAGGACAGCGACGTACAGCAGCGCCTGCCGCATCCGGGTGCGCGCGTCACGCAGCTCCCTGGCGTACGCCTCGCCCGCCCAGCCGCCCACTCGATACACCTGCTCGGTCAGCTCGCCGGCCGCATCCACGTCGGACGAGGTCGCCAACCGCACAGTCACTGGCGGATGCCCTGAGCGCCCAGCGTCTGCAGCGGACACATCGCCGCGGCGGAGCACATATCGACGCTGCGCCGCCCCGTACTCCTCGAACGTGCCATCCGGCACCGCACCGAGCCCCTCGAGCAACGCCCGCGAACGGTGGTTGCCATCCTGGGTGACCGCGATCAGGACGTCGTCGGGCTTCACCGCGTGGAATGCGACGACGACCGCGCGCACAGCGTCGCTCGCCAGGCCGCGCCCCCAAAACTGCGGGAGCAGTTGGTAGGAGAATTCCCATGGACCGCGCTTGCGACGCACGTCGCCGCTGCCGAGCACCGCACCGTCCATCGCGCTGACGATCACGAAGTCACCCGACGGCACGGCAGTCATCCGCTCAGCCCGCTTCCTCGCGACGCCGACCTCCAGCCCACCGCCTAGGTAACGCCTCACCTCCGGACTGATGAACAGCCGAACCAACGCGTCCTCGTCACCAACCGCCGGACGACGGACAACGACGCGGCCGGCGCCCAGCGGCAACACCAACGGCGATCCCTCGAGCATCCGGGGCTCCTCGCGATCGCGGTCAACGGCCCGTCCAGCTTCCGTCACGACGTCCGGCAACGAGCCTTATTCATGCAATGGTGGAAGCGGCTGCACAGCACCCGATCGCAGACGACGACGCGCCACCCGAGTTGGTCGTCAGCCCCCGTGCGGAACGGTCCAGAGTGAGATGCTCCGTGTCAAACCAGCCGACTGAGCATTGGAGGTGACGCTGGTGGTGAGCCGGCAGCGCGCCCAGTTCGGCGCGGACCTCGTGCGGATGCGAAAAGCCGCTGGTTTCCTCACCCAAGCCTCGTGGGCGAACGCTTTGAACCGGTATTCGGGCGCTCAGAGCCTCACGCGGAACGAAGTCTCCCGGTGGGAGCGTGGAATCCGCGTCCCGGACGGGTGGCTGTCTGCGATCGCTGCCACGCTCGACGTGTCCCTCGAAGACCTGGAACGCCGCGCCTCAGCGGCACGGAGCAGTCACCCGATCGCCGCGTCGCATTCAGCGCCGATCGAAGACGCTGATCCCAGACTGATTCAGCACTGGGACGCCCTGCTCCGGATGCTGTCCGACCACGAGAACCTCCTGGGCGCATCCGCGGTCTACGAGGTCGCCCAGGGCGAGTTCGGCCTCGTGCGCGAGCACCGCGGGCGCAGCTCAGGCACGGCCGTGACAGAGTTGTTGCGCGTCGAGGCCCGCTGGGCGGAGTTCTGCAGCTGGACCGCCGAGAACGCCGGAGCGCGGCCTGCCGCTGTGCAGTGGCTGGACCGGGCGTTGACTCTCGCCGAGCGAGCCGACGCACGGCCGACAGCCGCGTACGTACGAATGCGCCAAGCTCAGCACGCCGCCGACCACGGCGAAGCCGAACGAGCACTCGCCCTCGCCGAACGGGCGGCGGACGCCCCTGAACTGAGCAGACGCGACCGAGCCCTGTGCGCGATCCGGCAGGCGCAAGGCCACGCGCTGCGCCACGACCAGAAACGGTGCTCAGCTGCTTTCGCTCACGCGCACCGGCTCGTGGACCAGGCTGCCGAGGTCGACGTCGACGATCCGAACACCATCGGCGCGCACGCCAGCCGCCAGTACCTGGCCGCCTACGAGTCCTACTGCCTTCTGCTCCTCGGCGATCTCCAGCAAGCCATCCACGGCTTCGAGGCGGCGCTGGCGGACTGGCCGGCGAACTATCGGCAGGACGAAGCGTTGACCCGCGCGTGGCTGGGTCAGGCCTACCTAGCTGCTGGACGGTGCGACGAGGCCGCCGCCCAAGGAACGCGCGCGCTCACTCTCACCGGGTATGGCCCCTCCGCGCGCGCCACGCGCGCGATCCGGAAGCTGTACGCCCGTTTGGAGCCCTCAGACAGCTCGACAAGCATCGAGTTCCGCGCCGCATACGCACAAGCACCGTCAATGCCCTGACAGGACGCGTGATACATGGATCTTCTGACCACCGCGACGACCGCCGACGAGGAAGCCCGAGCCGCCGACGTCGCCGTACTGCCGGTGGGCAGCTTCGAGCAGCACGGGACCCACCTTCCACTGGCTACGGACACGATCATCGCCTGCGCAATCAGCCGGAGCATCGGCGACGCGTACCCCCTCCTGCTGCTGCCGCCCATCACGATCTCGTGTTCACACGAGCATGTTGGCTGGGCAGGAACGACATCCATCAGTGCCACCACGCTTGCGGCGATCATCTCCGACGTCGCGGCGTCCTTGGACGATGCAGGCATCAGCAAGCTGGTGCTCGTCAACGGGCACGGCGGCAACTACGTCCTGTCCAACGTCGTGCAGCAGGCGAATGTCCGGGAGCCGCGGATGGCGCTCTTCCCCGGTCGTCACCAATGGGAGCATGCCCGCCAGTTTGCGGGCTTGACGAGCTCCACCCACGACGACATGCATGCCGGCGAGATCGAGACGTCCCTGCTCCTTCACCTAGATCCGGACCTGGTCGGGCCGGACTATCGGTCAGCCGATCACACCACCGAACGACCGGACCTGCTCGTTCAGGGAGTCCGCGGTTACTCCGACAGCGGCGTCATCGGCCGACCCTCGCTGGCAACCAGCGAGAAAGGCGCGGCACTGCTCGACTCGCTGACGACGTCGTTCGCGGACACCCTCGCGGCACTCGGCGCCAAGGTCGGCGACGGCCGCTCCAGCTGACGCGGGATGAAGCAGCCGACGTCCCGAGCGGACGGCGCGGCTCAGCGTCTTACGGAGCGATGAGCACCAGCCGCGTATGCGGCTTGTCGACGACCATCCCGGCGGGTAGGTCGGTGTCAGGTGTGCTGGCGGGATAGATGACGAGGCCGGGCTGGGCATCGCGGTCGAGTCCCCAGGCGCGGATGGTGTCACAGAGCCGTTCGGCCATCGCCTGCCCGCTGGGGCCGTGACCGCGGGCCCCGAGCTCGTGCGAGCCGTTCGAGCGCTGAACGGCGAGGTAGGCGATCGAGTCGCCTTCGGCAAGGGCAGCGGTCAGTGATGGAACGGCCGGAGCGCACAGGCCACGGTCGACGGCGGCCCGGTCGGCGGAGATGCGGCAGGTCCCGGCTTCGGTGGCGGTCAGCCGAAGCCAGATTCCGTCGAAGCTCTCGTCGCCGCGGACGGTCACTCCGCACCAGACATCGATTCGGTCACCGGCCAGGGCGCCCGCCAGGTGCTCGGGGTCGATGGGCTGGTCGGTGTCCCAGCGCAACTCGACCTGCCGGTCGTCGTCGAGGAACACTGCGTGTTCGCCTCCCTGGCCAACGAGCGGCACGAAACCGCACAGCTTGAGCGAGTCGGCACGCAGCTGGTCGCCCTGGTGGGTGAGAGCGACGCTGCGGGTCTGACCGCGCCAGCGCAGCGGCACGACCAGTCGACCGCCGAGGTGGAGCTGTTCCCGCCACGCTGCGGCGACGTCCCAAGCGCCGACGGTGAGAATGATCCGGTCGTAGGGGGCGCGGCCGGGATCGCCGAGGACACCGTCGGCGGTGACGACCTTGACGTGCTGATAGCCGTTGGCGTCGAGGTTGCGGCGGGCCCCGGCGGTGACGTCAGGATCAACGTCGATGGTCGTCACCTGACCACCAGGACCCACGAGGTCGGCGAGCAGCGCGGCGTTGTAGCCGGTTCCCGCGCCGATCTCCAAAACACGCTGACCGGGGCGCAGCCGGAGCTGTTCGAGCATCATGCCGACAACGCCGGGTTCAGAGGCGCAGCTGGTCGCCTTGCCGTCAGCTCCCCGTTTAGTGATGACCGCACCTTCACCGTAGGCGTCTTCTAGAGACGCCTCGGGCACGAACTGGTGGCGTGGGACGGCACGCATCACCTGGGCGACGCGCCCGGCGCCGGGCACTCCCGCGTGGGCATTGGCGACGACACGGTCGACCATACGGTCGCGGAGAACCTCGGGCGTGGGGCTGGCGGTGGCGGAGTTCATCGGTTCCTTCCGGCAGCGCCCGTCTCCTCGGCGGAGCGGGCGGAATCTTAACGGGCAGGGCGGGGCGCTGGTCACCCGTCGAGGAGCAGGCAGGCGTCCCAGCAGGTCTCCGGCGGCACGGTCGCCGCAGTAGTGAGTACGGCGAGCTCGACCCCGGTGGCTCCTTCGAGCAGGGCAGCACCCTCGGGGCAGCCGTGGGCGGCTAAATGACCGTCAAGGCGGTTCTGCAGAGCGGCGACGTGCTCGTGGAGCGGGCTGCCACCGGCGTCGAGGGCTGCGCGCCAGGTGGTCTGCAGTAGCCCGGCCCAGCCGTGGCAGAGCGTCGCGTCGCTGATTCGGGCGAGTTGCGCGGGGTCGGTGACGCAGCCTTCGAGCGCTGTCTCGGCGGACCGGGTGCGTGAGTGATCGTCGAGGGCGAGGCCGGCCAGCTGTTGCGCGCGGGCGATACCGGGCGTGCCGTAGCACCACGAGGGACGCGCCGCCTCGTGGTGCCGCAAACGTCCGGTGGTGAGGTCGGCGCGGGCCAGCAGGCCTGGCCACCAGGCATGCGAGCCGTTGTCCTGCTGCCACTGATCCAGGAACGCGAGGATGCGGACGATCGCGGCCTCGTGGTCAGTGACGACGACACTGCGGCGGGCGGCGAGCGCCAGCAGCGCGAGCGGCCCGGTGATGCCGTGTGCGATTCCGAGGTTGCCGTGCCCACCCGGCGGGGCCGGTTGGCCGTGGTTAGGGCTGTCGGTGGCCCACCAGCCGGGCAGGAGGTCGCCATCCACGCTAACCGGCTCAGTCAGACGCACGAGGTAGGTGAGGACGTCTCGGAGCTCGGCACCGCCGCCGTAGCGACGCAGCAGGTAGACACCGATTCCGGTCAGCCCGCGGATCAGATCGAACTCGGCGCGTTCGGGCAAGGCCCCTCGGTCGATGCGGTCGTGCGCGACGTCCAGACGCTGCCGGGTGACCTCGGTGATGTGTCGGTCCAGCAGCGTGAGGGCGCTGGCGTAGGCGGGGTTTCCGGCTGCCTGCAGCACGAAGGCGACCGCCGGGGCGCCGAACTCCAGGCTGGCACTCAGATCGCCTACGACCTGGTCGGCGGTGAGGGCGCGCGTCCACGAATGCGCGATCGACCAAGCGGCGCGACCAGTCCTTGCTTGCTCCAGGCGCAGTAGAGCCGCGCCGGGCGCACCGGTGTACAGCGACTGGCTCCATCCCGCCGGCGGTTCGAACACGGGGGCGTTCACGCCGCGTTCCGAGCGAGCCAGGACACGGCGATCTGTCGGGCTAGGCGGCGGCAGGCGTCTTCGTGGTCGCGGTCGATGCCGACGACGCGGTTGTGGTGCATGTGCAGAAGCGACTCGATGACGCCCTCGGCCGAAAGCGGGCAGACGCGGCCGTAGGCAGCGGCTGCTGCTGCACGGTCGTGCCAGGCGGTAATCAGCGTCGCGGGCCACGTGGCCGGTGGTCCGTCATGGACGAACGCAATTGCCTGCCGGCTGCTATTCCGGTCGGTGGAGGTGTCGGGGGTGCTCCGGTCGGTTAGCCACCGCATCGCCTCAGCGTGGTCGCCTCCCAGGAATCCGCGGACGAGCTCGACCATTCCGACCGCTACGAGCGCTGTGGTGTTGATCAGGCCAGATGGCACTAGCCGAAGCTGTTCAATGGCCACCGCGGAGTCTGCGGCGAACACCGCAGTCGCCGCATCGAGAGCGTCGCCCTCGCCATAGCGACCGACCTCGGGGTAGTAGGTGTCGAAGGCGAGTCGACCGCACAAGCCGTCGCCGCGCAGCTGCGCGGCCCAGGTGGTCACGGTAGGGATCGCAGCAGCCGCGCCGATATCGGGGGTGGCGATGCGCAGCCGCAGATGGTCGCTCTCGAGCGGACTGCGATAGCGCAGGAACCAGAACGGAGTGCCCTCGGGAAGGACGTCGAGCAGCGCAGGCAGGTGAAGTGCAAGCAATTCGTCGATGCGCGCGGGATGGGTGAACAGCTTGGCGTGCAGCCAGTCGGCGTCGAGGTCGGCGGGCAGCTGCCCGTGGCTTCGGTTGCGGATCAGTGGCGCGGACGCAAGCGCGGGCGAAGGTGCCGGGGGCCGGTCGCTCATGAGAGGTACCGCGATTACATGGGTGTGGCCGCCGATCCACCCAAGGTCCGCAGCGGTGCTCAGCGTTTCGAGGAGCACCGCCTCTTCCCGGCGCTGGACGTGATCGACGAGCAGCGCGACGTGCGCGGGCACGGTGAGGTCCAGCCGCAGAGTGTTGCTGCCGTCCTTGAGGTCGACGACGTGTGGGCACGACCAGCGGCTACGCCACCGGTCGAGCGCGGCCTGCTGCTCGGGACGGCTGCCAGCGAGCAACTCGTCCGCAGTCAGACGCCATCGGGCTGGAGAGAGGATGGCCTTGCGATAGCGGACGCGGGGCAGGAACGGCAGTCCGGAGGCGGCCTCGCCCCAGTCGAACTCGTGCCATCGGACGCGGCCCGCGCGCGGGATCGCAGTGAGGAACCGCACGAGAGGGGGAGCCTGCTTGGACAGGTCGAGGCCGTTGATGACCTGCGGCTCGACGACTTGCCGCCGAGCGAGGCTGACCAGATACAGCCGCCCGCCGACCGCGGTGACCGCAAGATCGTCGACGTGGAGCCGCTCGTCGCCATCGCGGCGATGCTCACCGACGGGCAGCACATGTGGCAGGTAGAGCGGGGTACGGCCGACGTTCTCCGCGTGCGGAAACAGCGGTATGAACGACACCTGCGCCTGCAGCGCCCCGGCCGTGCCCGGCGGCAGACCCCCGTACAGCTCGGGCAGGCCGGTGCCTTCGGCGACGAACGTAAATCGGCCGGTGAGGGTGCCGGCGGCGCGGGCAGGCGAGACGACCAGCAAGTAGTCGCCTCGGTCGATCGCGGCCGTATCCGGGGCTAGCAGCGTGACGCCGACCTCGACGTGCGGCGGCGCCGTGCCTCCATCGGGCGTCAGGCCGTCGGAGAGCGCGTCGATACGCTCGTCGGTGACGACGAGTTCGTTGTGGCCGTCGGCGAGAGTCTCCCAGGCCAATCCCAGCAACCGCTGATCGCGGGCCGGGGTAGCGACCACCGGATCGCCTTGGACGCTGCCGGGCATCCCGGCTGGACAACCGAGGCCCGCATCGGGATGGAGGACGTCGCGGACGGGCACTACCGTGCCGGTGCCATACCGCTCGGCGAACGCCACGTAGTAGTCGCGCCAGGCAGGTTCACCAGTCGGCTGGTTGGTGAGGCGAAGCAGCGCCCCTGCGGCGGACGCGGCCTCCTCGGCAACCGATGCGGGCAGGCTCACCTCAGCGTCGAGAGCGAGGTGCACCGCCAGCGGCGTTCGCCCCCGTCCGCTGAGCTCCCACATCCGGTTCGCGGCTGCGGTGCGGACCGCCGCGGGATCGGCTGGGTGGGCATTGTGTGCGGCCAGGATGCCGTGGACGGCGCGCAGCGCCGCGAGCTGCTCGGCAGACTCGGGCAGCGTCGCCGCGACCACCCGGTCGATTTCGGCGAGCACGTGGCCGAGTGGGTCGATGACGGTCGCCGGTGCACGGAGGCTGGTGATCAGGAACCGCTCGGCGACCAGCGCAGTGAGCATCGTCCGGGCGTTGGCCTCACAGCCGGGATGCTCGGCGGTCAGCTTGTCCACCAAATCAGCGAATCGGACGGGGGTCGCAGCGGCGTGCCACACCGTCCGCACCGCTGCGGTGTACCGCACGGTGACCCGGTCGGTGCCGCGCGGCACCTCGACACGCCCACCGCGTCGCGTCGCGAGATCAGTGAAGACCACGTCGAGCGCCTCGAGAAGGGCGGGAACGGCCTCCAAGCCGGTGAGTACTGCGTCCAACCACAACGTGTCGACGCTGGCATTCGGCCGATGCGCGCTGCCCCAACTGACTGCGGCCGGGGCGCCCATCCTCACGGGTGCAACCCCGGCGAATAGACCGAACGGCGTAGGGCGGCCGATCGAGCGCAGCAGGTAACGCAGAACCGTGATCGTCAGCCGGTACAGCTGCCGGGCCGAAAGCGTGGGGTCGATGACCGCCGTGTCGACACGGGCGGCGAGGTCGGCGCTGGCGACGGTGACGGCCTCGGAGAATCCTGGGCGGGACCAAATCTGGTAGAGCCAATCCCGCGCGGCGTCGGGGTCGTCGAAGTCGGGCCAGGTGCCTGGAGTGTCGGTCAGGGGCGTCACGGCGGCACGCAGCAGGGCAGTGCCACGGTGCCGGTATAGCAACGGCTCGATCTGGCGCATCGGCTTCTCCCGTCCACGGCGGCCGGCGCCTCCCGGGCACAGCCGGGTCGTGCCCGGGAGGCGGTACAAGGACGGGTCAGACGGCGGACGCGCACGACGATGCGCACGTCGGCGCGCAGCCGTCGTTGGTCGTGCACGGCGCCGCCGCGCCCTGCGCCACCGCCGTGTCCGTGGTGACCTGGACGTCGAGGACGAAGTCATCGTGCGTTTCGGTGAGCATGTCGACGGCTCCCTTAGAGATCGATGACCGTTCGAACGGTCAGGAGAGGATGAAACGAGGGCTGTCAGCCCATGATGTTGCTGGCGCAGTTGCCGCCCGCGCAGGTCGCGCCGCAGCCGTTGTCGCTCGCTCCGACCGCCTCGGCACGCGGATCGGTCACGACCTGCACTTCGAGGTTGAAGTCGTCCGCACTAGATCCAGTCACGAGGTTCTCCCTGTCTTGAGGACTTCCGTTGTTCAGGTGTGGCGCGCCAACTGCGCGATGTAGAGGTGTCCTCCGACGTCTCGCAGGTGATGGCAGAGGGCGCGGGCCAACAGATTGTTCGGGGCGAGTTGCTCCCAGGACGCGACGAGAACACCGTCGGCATCGCCGCCTTCCACCACCGCCAGGCAGGCACCAAAAGCCGCCGGAGGCGCGCCGCCACACCCGACGGAGTTGCGGTAGCAGGTCACTAGGTTCACCCCTTCGACCTCGGCCGCGGTGCGCAGCTTCGCGAGCAGAGGCGCCGCATCTGCGGGCGACGAGGCGCTCAGATATCCCACGACGCGACGCGGCGACCTCATGGTGACCTCCTTTAGGTCAGGCGGTGCGCCAGGTAGTCCACCGTCCAGCAGAGTTGACTCCTGGTGCTTGCGTCGTCACGATCGTCGCCACTCCGCCCGCTCTCGGGAGGAGCCAGAAGGAGGCCAGTTCGGGGGCCAGCAGCGGCACCTCGTGGGGGCCTGCGGCGATGAAGAGGAGCCGAAGATGGGATCGGTGACCGAGGCGCGCGCACGGTTCGGCTCCTCGCTCGCGGCAGCACGCTTCAACGCGGGCTACCTAACCCAGCAAGCGTGGGCCGACGCTCTCAACGAACTGGCGTCAGCACCGACGCTCACTCGCGCTGAGGTCGGCAGATGGGAGCGCGGAGTGCGGGTGCCCCATGCGTGGCTCCCATTGATCGCTCACAGTCTCGGACTACCGCTCCTAGACCTCGCGCGGGCTGCCGCGGTTGCCCGCCGCGCTGACGGCTCAACGGGTGCTACTCCGTCGGCGTCATCAGCGGCCGAGTCGGTCTCGCATTGTCCTGCCGACCAGCCCGACCCTGATCGGAGTTCACTGCAAACTTTTGCCGTCCCGGCCGACGACGGCCTGGACGTAGCCTGGAACGGAACTGGTTTCCTGCAACTGCTGGAGGGCTGGTCGTACCCGATGCTCAACCGGCGCAGCTTCCTGACGATCGCGGGCGTCGCGCTGACCCAGCCGGCGTGGAGCGCCGTGGACCAACCAGCCCCATCCCTCGCGGCGGCTCAGGGTGATGAGATGCGCGTGAGCGACCCTTTGCTGAGTCTGATCGAAGACGTCGTAGCCCACGCCCAGCGCCTCGACGACCACGCCGGCGGAGGAGCCGCCGACTTCGTTGAGGCTCAGTTCGGGCAGGTCGCGCAGCTCTTGCGCCGCGCCAGTTACGACGCCGCGTCCGGACGCAGGCTGGCAGCTTCTGCCGCACAGCTGGCACAGACCGCCGGATTCATGGCCTACGACGCCGGGCACGATGGGGCAGCCCAACGCTGGTACCTCACGGGGCTGCGCGCCGCGCACGCCGCGGCGGACCCCGGCTTGTCCGCAAGCATCCTCGGTCTGATGAGCAACCAGGCCATCACCCTTGGGGCACTCGCCGACGCGACCCAGTTGGGGTCCGCCGCATCCGAAGCCGCCGCCAAGTCGCCCCCCGTAGTCCAAGCGCTCTTGGCGGCTCGGGTGAGCCTCGCGCACGCTGCGAGCGGTGACCTCACCGCTCATCGGTATGCATGCGACCGGATGCGAGGGGCGCTCAAGAGCGCTGAAGTCGGCGGAGAACCTGTACCGCGGTGGGCCACCTATGTGACACCGACCGAGTTGGACGCGATCGCCGGGCGGGGCATGGTGATGCTCGCAGGCCATGTGCCGGGTAGCCGAGCGAAACATCTGCTGATCGAGGCCGAGCAGCTGTTGGTAGGCCGTGCGCGAACCGGTGCGGGTGAGGTCCCGCAGCGCTCGGCATTGCGGCACGGCGCGTGGTTGGCGCTGGCCCACGTGCGAACCGGTGAGTTGGACAGTGCAGTGGCCGCTGGACGGCAATGTCTTCCGCGGCTCCGCACAGTTGCATCGGTGCGGAGCGTTCGTCTCCTCGGTCGGCTCCGCCGCGAGCTGGCACCTCACGCACGTCGGTCCATCGAGGTGAGTGAGCTGCTCCGCGAACTCTCCGGCTACCTCGATAGCCCGACGCAGCAAGACCCCGGTGACGACGGAGTGCCGGTTCGCGTCTGAATCAGTGCTGCGCCGCAGCTCAAAGCCGAGCTGGCGGCCCACTCCACTAGCCAAGCTGCGCTGCCTACACGCTGCGGCCAGCACGTGCTGGCCCTCAACTGGCCCCTTACCTGGCTCCTCCGCCGTCGCGGGATCACCACCAGCATCGTGGCACGAGCCGACCGCGCGTCCAGCTCCGTTGCCCAGCGGTATCGGAGCTGCGTCGCGACCCGGCACCCAGGGTGGACCGAAGGGAAGGCACGGTGAAATCGGCTGAGATCAGGTGGCGTGATGCTGTCGCCCCTCATCCCATCAACGGTGTCGGTCGACCGGTTCGCTGGCCGACAGACCCCGAGCCCGGTGCCGGTGCGCGGATTGGCCGGCCGTCGGTGATGGGTCAACCAAGCACGGATTTGGTGGTGGAGAGGACGGTGGCAGCAGCGGGGACGTACCTGGCCGATGACTTCTGGTTGCTCGCGCACGACCGGCCGGACGGATCGTCGTGGTTGTCCTCGCGCACGCTGAACTCTGGACTCGCAGGCGCGTTGCTGGCCGAGTTGGTGCTGGCAGGGCTTCTGGACGTCCAAGCCGGCCGATTGAAGCTGGTCAGTGAGGAAGCGCCGCCGGATTCGTTGATGCACGAGGTGCTGGCCGATCTGCGGGCGAATCCGGCAGAGCGTGATGTACGGACGTGGCTGGACTATCTGGCGGAACAGGAGTCGGGGGATGCTTCGCTGCGCGTGGCTGAGCGTCTGATCCGCGCCGGCATCGTCGAACGACGCGAACGCCGAAGCCTGCTGCGCAGGGCGGTCCGGTACGCCCCGCTGGACGCCCGAACGGGCTGGCCGGCTGTCCGGCTGCAAAGCCAGGCCCACCGCAACGCGGTTGCGCCGGTCCGGGATCTGATGCTGGTGGGTCTGGTCGGCGCCACCGAGTTGACCCGACGAGTGTTCGCCGAACATGTCTCCCACCCGGACACCTATGTCTGGTGGTGCGTCGACCGGCAACTGCCTGGACCGCTGCACCTCCTGGTGCACGAGGTCAGTGCCGCGGTGGGCAGGGCGGCCGCGACACCGCTGTGACCCACTCCCGCTGCCCTTCGACTGGAGCCGCGAACACCGGGCCATCGTCCTTGCCCTTCGTATCCGTTGTCTGTCCATATAGGACTGGAGTGACACTGTGGCAACAGCAACACCCGACCGGCCGAGCCTGGTCGCTGCGTCGTTGGCCCGCAGCCGATTAGGCACCTCGCAAGTAGCGTCGTTCGCGCTCTCGGCGGTGGCGCCGCTGACCGTGTCAGCCGGCGTGGTGCCGATCGCGTTCGCGGTCACAGGGCTGACCGGCCTTCCAATCGTGTTCCCCGCCGTGGCCTCGATCCTGGCCCTATTCGCCGTGGGTTACATCGCGATGGTGCGGCTGGTTCCCAACGCCGGGGCGTTCTACGCGCTGATAACCCACGGTTTGGGGCGACAGGTCGGGGTCGCCGCCGCGTTCATGGCGTGGGCGGGTTATAGCTGCTTCGCGCTGGCTCTACTCGGATCGTTCGGGGCGGGCGCGGACGGTCTGGCCCGCGACTGGGCGGGGTTTTCGGCCCCGTGGTGGATGTGGGCGCTGGGCGCGTGGGCGCTCGCCGGCATCCTGGGCCTGATCCGCATCAAAAGCGTCAGCACGGTCCTCGGAGTCCTGCTGCTCGGCGAGCTGCTGGTTGCCCTCATGTACGCGGCGGTGTTCCTGCTGCACCCGGCGGGCGGCAGCATCCCGACGCAGACCCTGTCGCCAACCAACCTGATCGCCCCGGGCATGGGCGCGGCAATCGCGCTGGCGGTCCTATCCTTCGTCGGTTTCGAGGGCCCGGCGGCGTACTCGGAGAACACCCGCAATCAGGGAACAGTGGGACGCGCTATCTACACGTCCCTTGCCGCAGCCGCCGGTGTCTATTTCCTCTTCGCGTTCGCCCTCATCGTCACCGTCGGGCAGGACCAGATAGTGGCGGTCAGCGCTGAGGGCGGTGCAAATACCGTGTTCGACCTCGCTGCGGTCCACCTCCCCGCCCCTCTGGTCGACCTCGGGTGGTTGTTCTTCACCACCAGCATGTTCGCCGCGCTAGTGGCCTTCCGGTCGATCTGCGACCGCTACCAGTTCAGCCTCGGCCGCGAAGGCGTCTTGCCCCCCGCGTTCGCGCGGACGAGCACCCGCACCGGTGCGCCCATCACCGCGTCCCTGCTCATGAGCACTCTCAGCGCCGCCGTCATCGCCGTCTTCGCCCTCACCGGCCTCGACCCTCTGCTCCAACTTTTCTACTACGGTGCCGGGCTCGGCGGCTTCATCATCCTCGCGCTCCTGGTCCTGACCTCGATCGGCATCGTCCGCTACTTCTCCCGAATCCCGGCCGAGGCCGCCCAGGTCACCCGCTGGCAGGGGCAAACCGCTCCGATCCTGGCTACCGGAGCGCTGCTGACCATGCTCGTCCTGGTCCTCGCCAACTTCGACGTCCTGCTCGGGGTCTCCCCACACTCGCCTCTGCGCTGGGCACTTCCAGCCACCGTCCTCCTACCCGCAGCGGGCGGCCTCGTCTGGGCTCGAATCTTGCGAGCCAGGCAGCCCGAGACGTATCAGGCCATCGGTCTGGGTCCCAATGCGATCGGCCGCCGCAGCACCACCCAAGCCGTGACGGAGACCGCATGAACGCGCCCCGTACCCACACGATCTATCGTGCGGGCCCCGACCACTACGGCGACCTCGGCGCTTTCGGCGCGCTGATCGGCAGCGCCTTCGCCAGCCTGTCCGCCGTCCGCTGGCTGGTGCCTGGCAACCCGACCGTCCACGGCGACCTGACCGGCCCGGGCAATCCGGCCAGCAGGGCGGTCGTGTTCGCCCGGTGGGCCGAGTTGCAGACCGCCGACGCCCTGAGCCGCGGCCACGTCGACGTTATCGACGTCGACCACGTCCCGGTCGCCATCGCGGTCTGGTTCACCAATCCGCACGCCAAACCCGCACCGGACTACGACCAACAACTCCATCGCGCAGTCGGACGCAGCCACATCGACCGGTTCCGCAGCCTCGAGGCCACGATGGGCGCCGCGCACCCGAGCGGCGACCACCACCACTTGCTCCTACTGGCCGTCCGGCCCGACCAGCAGAATCAGGGCCACGGATCAGCGCTGCTCACCCACCATCACCAAACGCTAGACCGGGTCGGCGTCCCGGCCTACCTGGAAGCCGCCAGCCCGGAGAGTTCCCGCCTCTACCTGCGACATGGCTACACCCATCTCGGCGGACCGCTGACCCTGCCCGGCAACCACGCCCCAGATCTGTGGCCCATGTGGCGGGATCCACAACGCGCCGAGACGCACCAACAGCCCCGTCTGTAAAGAGGATCCACTGCCCGGCCCTGTTAACCGGCTCCGCTCGACGGCACACCCCACCGCCGAGCGGAGCCCCCTTCCCGTCTCCCGACATCTCATCCACCAGGACAAACCCATGACCGCACCGAGTAGCACGGTCACCGCCGAGTCGGTTCTGCTCTTCACCGGTCCGTTGCGGCGTGCCGCCGGAATGCTTCACCCGCTGGTCGGCGTTCCCGAGCTGACCGAGTTGGTCCTGCACTTCCTGCGGGTCTGCGCCGGCAAGGCACGCGCTGACGGCCTGCACTGCGACGCTGAACGGCTCGACCGCCTCGTCGAATGCCTGACCGCCGCGCACTACTTCACCCGCGCCGTCGACGCCTACGACCGGGCAGAGCCGGTCACCGACCACACCAGGCCCCGCACATTGTCCGGGCCGAGCGTCGGTGCCGCCGGATTCGACGCCCTCGTCGACGGACTGGTGCCGGATCCGCGCACGCAGGCCAGCCGCCCACGATGACCCTTGATGCCGCGAGTCGCGGGACGGGCTGGTCGGCAGACGGTCGACAGATCGACGTCCACGTCGCGCACCCGGCCCGCCGATATGACTACTGGCTCGGCGGTCAGGACAACTTCGCCGCCGATCGCGCATCCGGCGACGCCGTCGCCGCCGTGTTCCCATCCATTCGAGTCGCAGCCGCGGAGAACCGTGGCTTCCTACGACGCGCGATCCGCTATCTGACCGCAGACGCTGGTGTGCGCCAGTTTCTGGACGTCGGCACCGGATTGCCGACGGCTAACAACACCCACGACATCGCGCAGACCATCGCACCTGAGGCACGCATCGTGTACGTCGACAATGACCCCCTCGTCCTCGTGCATGCCAGGGCCCTGCTGACTAGCGCCCCACGGGGCCGGACCGCGTATCTCGACGCCGACCTGCGCGATCCGGACAGCATTCTGGGCCACGAACAGCTACCCGAAATCCTGAACTTCGGCGAACCCGTTGGGCTGGTGCTGGCCGCGATCCTGCACTTCATCGCCGACGCGGACGATCCTGCCCGGCTCGTACGTCACTATCTGGATGCGCTGCCCAGGGGCAGCTACCTGGTGCTTTCTCATGCCGCGTGCGACGACATGGATCCGGCCACGGCGGAAGCCGTGGCCGCCGCTGCCACCAGCAACGCCAGCGGCGCGTTCCAGCTGCGCACCCACGATCAGATCTCCCGGTTCTTTGACGGCCTGACGCTCGTTCCGCCCGGTCTTACCTCCACCGCGACCTGGCGCGCCGACCACGAACCCGAACCGCGGCCCGCCGACGAGGAGGTCTCCACGTGGGCCGGCGTCGCCTACAAATCCTGACCGCGCCCTCCACGTACCCGTGATCGCGCCACGGTTCTTCGGTCGGGCCGCGGAACTCTCCCGTGGACCGACCACACCTAACCGGCGAAAGGATCCCAGTGCCGCACGTGACCACCGATTCGACCGGCCGCGCATGAACCGGTCCATGCGATGACCGACCTCGAATACACGTACCGGGTCCACGGCCCGGGCGGCGCGCAGGAGCTGCTCGCTTTCGGCATCGGCGCCATCGACCGCGGATCCGGCATTGCCAAAATCTGCATCCGGTCAGCAGGGTCGCGTTTCGGTGCGCTCGCCTACCTCATGCCGGTCCTCTGCGTCCGCGCCGCCCTTCTCGCCGCGCGGCGAACCCCCGGCGTCCGGACGCTCCTCGACGCGTGCGGCGGTGACCTGATCGTCGCGCGGACATCCGCCGGTCCGCTCGGCCAATCCGCGCTGCGGCGAGCCGACGGGCACACTGTCGCCGACCTGCGGTTCAACGCGGAGACCAACTTGAGCGCTTCGGCACCCTACGACGAGATCGCCGTGCACGGCGAGGTCGCGCAGTCGGCTGGAATCGCCGCGCTCCACAACTTCGATGCCGTCCTGGTGCCCACCAAGCCCGGCCTGATCACCGCGACGGCCGAGTACGCCGTGGACCTGACGGACGGCGGCAGGGGCCAGGGCGTACTTTTCTGCCCCATGGACCTCCCGGTCCAGCGCGCCTCGATATCCGGCGTCCATCTGGTCACCGTCACCATTCGGCAGCAGCGATGGGGCGTCGCCGAGAGCGTCTTCGTCACCGAGTCGGCGATGACGACCGCGGGCCTTGTCTGACCGGACGGTTAGGGCGCGGTCGAGTCCGTTGGGGCGCGGCCTGTCTCGCTGAGGCTGGCCGCGGCCTTAGCGTCTTGGACCGCTGCCCGGACTTCCTCTGGGTTTACGGTCTGCTGCCACCCGCGGAAGCGTTCGAGGCCCGCGGTCAGGGCTTCTTGGTAGAACGAGAACGATCCCGCTGACCGCAGCGTGGTGTTGCCGGCCAACACGTCGCGGGCCATCTCCTGCAGTGCCGGACCGCCGACTCCCTCGCGGAGCCGTTCGAGGCTGCGGCGCAGCAGTGCCGCGGTGTGAGGGTCGTTCCCGGCAATGTCTGTCAGCTCAGCGAGAACGTCATCGCCGACGTCGTCGGGGTCTCGACGGCTGGCGGTCATGAGAGCGCCGGGTGCTGGTAGCCGCCAGCGGGCAACTGGACGCCTTTCAGGCCGCTGACGCGGTTCGACGTCGTCGTCACTAGCCCGATGAAGCCGAAGATCAGCGCGTTGGCGCTGGTTGCCAAGACCAGGCATCGGTTGAGCAGTTCGAGCATCTGGATCACTTGCAGGGCGGCCACGCCGTAGCCGATGACCGGAGCCACGACGGTCTCCAGCAGCGCGGTTCCCGCCGCTGCCGCGATCGCCGCGATGAGCGCCTTGTCGATGAGCTGCTTGAGCAGGCCGGTCATCGTGTCCAGCAACGCCCACATGCCCTTGCTCAGGTCCTCGTACTGCACCGCTGCATCGTCGAGGGGGAACTGGGTGCCGCTGGTCTCGGCGGCCAGGCCGGAGAAGTAGCGGTACGCGGCGTCCGCGGCGTTGCCGTCCCAGGACGGATCCAGCCGGACCGTCGTCTGCTGGACGTTGATGCCCAGGTCCTGCATGGCGCGCGCCAGGTTGGAGAGCGCGAGGCCGAACGTCGCGATCGCCTCCCAGTCGCCGGCGAAGGGCTCTAGGAGCTCGTCGAGCACATTGTGGCCGGTCATCGCCTCGATTGACTGGTTCAGCCAGTGGGTGAGGCTGAGGGAGTCCGCCCAGGACGTTGCGGTGACGTAGCCGTTGCTGACGCTGGCCTCCGGATGCGGTTCGGTCAGGTGACGCGTCGGATCTTCCACCGGGTACCCCTTGTGGTGACGCCTGCGCTAACGGGTCGGCTGGCTTCCCGGGCCGGGTTGCAAGCTGTCGTGGTAAGTCGGCCGAGGCGCGGCGGGCAACGTGGCATCCAGGTCCGCGGCGGTCTGCGCATCGGCCTGCTCGTAGTAGGTCGCCGCCTGGTGGAGCTCGATCTGGGAGTCGCTGAGCACCGTGCGCAGGTGGGCCAGCGTCTCGGTCAGCTCGGCGAAGAACTCCCGGTGCGTGCGCGCCACGTCCGCGAACCGGCCCATTCCCTCATCGGCCACCTCGCTGTACTTCGCGGCGTAGGCGCGGAACGTGGCGGCGTCATCCGCACTCGCGTCCAGTTCGGTCGCGGCCCGCCGCATGGCGGCCGGCACCGCTCGAAACGACATCTCAGCACCCGCTCAGAAGAGCTGATTGAGCACGACGCCCACCAGGCAGGCCGCGAGGAACGAACCGACGTTCCAGCAGAACAGCCCCCACACCCGCGGGCCACGCCGCAGCACAATGTGCCACACCGCGGTCACCACCGACACCACGAACAGCGGCGCCGGAATCGCCCCGATCAGGAACGATCCGAGGTTGTCTTCATCCACCGCAGTGGCGCCCAGTGCCCACTGCCCGAGAAAGAGCACCAACGGGATCAAGTCCAGGATCGAGGCGATGATGATCGTGCCGATCCCGATCCACCGGCGCAGATCGACGTTCCGATCATTGTCCGCCGCCAGCTCCTGCCGGAAGCGACGCCCCCAGCTGGGCCGTTCCTGATCCCGTGGCATGTCGACACTCACCGCTGCTCCCCCGGACCTAACTGTCTTCGACAGTAACCGTCGCCATGGCGGACAGTGGCGAGAACATTGATCACCGCCCGCACTGATGCCATCACGGATGGCAGCCGAGACGGGTTCACCATCCAACCCGCAGAGGCTGCGAACCGCTTCGCGCGTCAACTCGCGAAGCCTCAGTGGATCACGATGCCTGGGACATCTCGGGCATACGGCAGATACCAGCAGATCATCTGTTAACCGCCCAAGCGGCTCATGTAGCGGCAACAACATCCCCCCGGATGGCCGGAAGGCCAGCACAGAGTGATCGCAGTGTGTGATGACGACCGCTGCAGCCGTCGGCCATCTCCGCCACCTGTAGCCACCAACGACCCTGACTATCCGTAGCGGTCGTCCACCTGACCCGGTCGTTGAATCCTCGCCAGTGGGACAACAGAGGCCCTTATCGGTGTCAGCGACAAGCTCTCGCGCCGCCCCATTCCTACGGTACGCACACCTGCTCGACTCCGAATGGACGGCGCGAGTCCATGCCACGCCCCAATCGGGATGCGCACCCAAAGTGAATTCGCGATTCGCCATTGTCTATTGCTTCAATCAGGACTATGAAAAGGAGCCCTGAGCCGATGTAAACGGAAGGGACGCGGTGACCAGCACGTGAGGACGGACCTATCGACCCAGGTCGGTACCAGGACTAGACCAAGCAGCGGCAACACAGAAGCGCGCATCAATGGACACCAGTCTTCTAAACAGGACAGCGCTGACCATAGGCATCCAGCCGAGCTCTTCCATCCCGAATCGTGGCTCACACTGCACGACTCATCGCATAGCTCATGCTATTCATCGCCGAATCAGAACCCTCCACGATCCAGACGCGTGTACCTCACGCGGTCCTCATCGTCGAACGAGAACTGCAGACGTGGCAGCGTCGCAGTTCGCTATGCGACGACCGCGCTGACTCGTGGAGACCGCGCCGCCGGGCAGCACCCCGCGCGCATACCTGAGAGGCGAAACCGTGACGGTCTTTTCGATCCCGGCGCGACGAGCCAAGCACGAGCGCGCAGTCCCGCGTAAGGCAACGCGAAGCCGCGAACGCACGACCGGACTAGCCGCCGGCCTCATCGCGGTTCTGGCTACTGGAACGCTGCTGGCTACGGCGGGGTGCGATCGGCAGGAGGAGCCTCGACGGCCACCCGCTTCGACACCGGTCTCATCGGCCACGCCGTCAGAAGACACGGCGCGGTCGGCGGCACTGGCGGCCTACACAGGCATGTGGACGGCCTTCGCGCGGGCGGGTGAAACGGCCGACTACCAGTCGCCGGACCTTCCTCGGTACGCGACGGGCCAGGCGTTGCAGACGCTAGTGGATGGTCTGAAGAGCAATAAGCAGAAAGGCTATGTCTACCGAGGTCGGCCCACGCTCAAGCCTCGGGTAACGGCGCTAAGTACCACCTCCTCGCCGAACACAGCCTCCATCGTCGACTGCGCCGACACCACGACGTGGCGCACGTACGACAAGACGGGCCATCCAAGCGTGCCCGAGGCCCGCGGACGGCACATCACGGCGTCCGTCACCAAACAGAACGGGACGTGGAAGGTCTCCACCTTTGCCGTCCAGTTGGCCGACACATGCTGAGCGGGGCACGCGCCAGTTGGGCGGCGATCCCGTTGGCCACCATCTCGCTCCTTCTTGGCCTCGGCACGAACCAAGCCCACGCCGAAGAGCCGCCTCCCGATCCTTTCGCTCCCGTCGACTGCGGGACGGCCAGCCCACGTCCTGGATGCAGGGTTGAGGCGCGCACTCCTGGTTCGCGTCGCGAGAAACCAGCGCGCTCGCAGGACCGCGGGCGCCCTGCGCCCGTGCCCACCTGCGATATACCGACATTCGGTCCCGGCTGCGGCGCAGCGGGAGGTATCCGTGGTGCCGTCAGTGGGGCTTTCCCCGCGACACCGGCAGATGCCGGAGCGTTGGCGGTGTCGCGCTTGGACCTGCCTGCGCCGCCTGTGGCGTCGAGTCCGTCGCCACAGGTGACCCACCTGGTGGGTTTGCCGGCGTGGTTTTGGGTGCCGGCCGGGTGGTGGGCGGCGCGGTCGGCGAGCGCGTCGGTGCCGGGGTTGACGGTGACGGCGACCGCGGTGCCTGCGCAGGTGGTGTGGGAGACCGGCGACGGTAGCCGGGTGGTGTGCCAGGGGCCGGGCACGCCGTGGCGGCCGGGAATGGACGCGTCAAAGCCGTCGCCGGATTGCGGCCACACCTACGCCAGACCTTCCTCGGCGGAACCCGGTGGGGTGTTTCGGCTAACCGTGACGGTGCAGTGGCGGGTGACCTGGGCCGGCGGCGGCCAGAGCGGTGCCGTGCCGGCTTTGGGGACGTCGTCGACGACGACCCTGCGGGTCGGGGAATCCGAGGCATTGCTTACTCCGCAGCGTTGAGCGCTGCCTCCCTGACGGGACTCACACGGCGAGACGACAGCAGCGACGATGTGAAGGCGGTAACAGCACCGATGGCAACGACAACGCTGGGATCAGCGGGGTCCCGCGTTCCTCCACGGGCACCGGATGGCATCGTGGGCGGTCCGCGGCGGCGACGACGAGCGTGGGTGATCGGCGGCGCCGTGCTGGTGCTGGTCTGCGCGCTGGGATCGGCATACTGGTGGTCGCACACCTCCGGGCGGATCGCGGCGCTCGCGGTGGCGGCCGACGTACCTGCCGGGCAGGTTCTGACCGACCGCGATCTCCGTACCGTGCAGGTCGCCGCGGACTCGACCGTGTCGCTTGTGCCTGCCTCGCAGCGGGAAAGTGTCGTCGGTCAGACCGCCGCGGTGCCGCTGGCAGCGGGGTCCCTGTTGAGCCGGTCGATGCTAGGCGCTCCTGCGCCACCGCAGACCGGTCAGGCGATGGTGGCCATGCCGGTGGACGCTGGCCGGTTCCCGCCTTCGCTGACGGCCGGATCGACCGTGACCGTCGTGGCGATCGGCACCAGGCAGGACAGTGCACCGGCCGCGACGCCGTCGGCGGTGCCGGGCGGCTCAGGCCCGCGGTGGCCAGGGGTGGTGCTCGCGGTGGCTCCGGCCGCCGACGGACGCGGCGGGGCGGTGGTGACGCTGCGGATGGCCGCCGCGGACGCCACGGACGTGGCCGCCACCGGCGCGGTGGCGCTGGTCGAGCGGCATCCCGGAGAGAACTGATGCCACTGATCCTCTGGACCTCGGCGACGGGCGCGCCGGGCATCACCACCACGGCATGGGCGGTTGCCTCGGCGTGGCCAGGTCTCGACCATGCGCAACCGGAGGGCGCGATCCCGCAGAATCCGGCCGCGCTCGTGGTGGAGGCCGATCCCTTCGGCGGGGACCTGGCGGCATGGTTCCGGGTGAGTGAGGAGCCGGGTCTAGCCGGGCTCGCGGCAGCGGCCCGATCGCCGCGCGGTCCGGACGAGATGGCCACGATGACCCACTCCTACAGCCGCGTGCTGGGAGGCGCGCAGGTCGTCACCGCGCCGGTCGGGTCGGGACAGACCCAGGCCGCGTTGAGCATTCTCGCCGCTGCCGGCGGGCCGCTGGCGGTGACCGGCCTCTCCCCGGTTCCGGTGCTGGTCGATGCCGGGCGATGGTCTCCGGCCTCGCCGATCATGCCGCTGCTGCAGTTCGCGGATCTGATCGTGCTGGTCACCCGGGCCAGTCTGGCCGACCTGGCGCACACCGGGGAACTGGCCGCGCGCCTGGCCGGTCTCAATCCCCGCCGGCAGGCGCTGCTGCGCGGCCCGAATCCCTACGGTCCGCTCGAGGTCGCCGACCAGCTCGGTATACCGCTGCTGGGCACCGTGCCCGACGACCGCCGCGCCGCCACTGCCCCGCTCCGAACAGGCCGGTCGCCGCGGCGCGGCAAGTGGACCCGCGCGATCACCGCGATCGCCGCCCAGCTGGCCAGTGAGATCGGCACCGGATCCGCGCGATCGCCCGTGCCGGTCGGGCAACCCGGCCGCCGCCTCACCGCGGCACCACCCCGCACCCCCGTCACCGGCGGCAGTCCCGCAGGGGCACGCCCATCGGTAGCTGGCCCCCCAGCAGGTGGGGCGTGGCCGGCGCCCTCCCCTCCCCGGTGGCCGGTTCCGGCGCAACGCCGACCCGGAAGCGGCACGCAATCCGATGCTCCCACCGCCGCAGGTCCCGGCGGCGCAGCGCCCGGAGTTCCGGGAGAGCCGACCGCTCCGGACGCACCACCCGGGAGGCCTTCATGACCGCTACCGGGCCACCTCCCAGCGGCAACAGGCACTCGTCTCCGTCGTGGGCACCGGTCAACGGGGTGACCCCACCAGCGCTGTCTTCTCCTGCTGCGGCTCCACCGCTGCCAGCGCCCGGAAGCGATCAGGTCACGGCGTTGCGGCAGCAGGTCGCCGAGCGACTGACCGCCCGGAGCCGCGCCGCGGACCAGGCCGGAGAAGCGCCGTGGACCCCGCAACGGCGGCGGGCCGAAGCCGAGGCATTGCTGGCGCAGCTGCTGCAGGAGCAGGCGACCGCCGCGATCAGCGCCGGCCGAGCCCCACAGAACCCCGCCGCGGATCAGGCGCTAAGCCTGCGGGTGCTCGACGCGCTCTTCGGGCTGGGCGGGTTGCAGCCGCTGCTGGCCGACCCACGAGTGGAGAACATCAACGTCAACGGCTGCGATGTCGTGCACGTGCGATACGCCGACGGAACCCGCGCCCGGGTGGCGCCGGTCGCCGGCAGCGACGCCGAACTCGTCGACCTCATCCGGGCGATCGCCGCCCGATCCGGGGTGGAGGAACGCCGCTTCGATCGCGGCGCGCCGACGCTCTCTGTCCAGCTACCGGACGGGTCACGGTTGTTCGCTGTCATGGGCGTCACCGCCCGCCCATCGCTGGCGATCCGCCGTCACCGCCACCCAACCACGACGCTGCGCGAGCTCGTGCGCCTGGGCACCATCGACCGCGGGCTGGAAGCCTTCCTCCTGGCAGCGGTCAGGGCACGACGCAACATCATCGTCTCCGGCGGGATGGCCGCCGGAAAGACCACCGTGCTCCGCGCGCTGGCCAGCGCCATCGACCCGCCCGAACGGCTGGTCACCGTCGAAGACGCGCTCGAACTCGGTCTGGACGCCGACGCCCGCGCTCATCCGGACGTCGTGGCGATGCAGGCCCGCGACGCGAACATCGAAGGCGAAGGCGCCATCAGCACCGCCGATCTGGTCCGAGCGGCGCTGCGTATGTCGGCCGACCGGGTCATCGTCGGGGAGGTCCGCGGCTCGGAGGTGATCCCGATGCTGTTGGCCATGTCCCAGGGCAACGACGGATCGATGGCCACTGTGCACGCCTCCAGCTCACAGCAGGTCTTCTTGAAGCTCGCCGCGTATGCGGTGCAGTCCGCCGAACGGCTGCCGCTGGAGGCCACCGGACTGCTGGTCGCCTCCGCCGTCCACCTCGTCGTCCACCTGGAGACCACCACAGACGGGCGGCGGGTGATCGCCAGCGTCCGGGAGGTGACCGGCGCCGACGGCGCCCAAGTGGTGTCCAACGAGCTCTACCGGCCGGGCGGCGACAAACGCGCCCGCCCGCACGTCCCGCCCAGCGAAGAGCTACTCACCACCCTGACCGCGACCGGCTTCGACCCGAAATGGCTACACAACCCCGACGGCTGGTGGCCCTCATGAACCTGACCGTGGACGCCTCGACCGCGCTGGCTGGTCTGCTCGGCGCCGGGTTCGGTCTCGGTCTGGTGCTTATCGTCCTCGGCCTGACCAGCACCGCCACCGCCGAGCCGTCTACCCGGGCGTCCCGCAGACCGCAGACCAGCACCGGCCGCGGGTCGGTGATGCGTACCCACGGGCGGCGCATCGCCCTCGCAGTCGTTGGTGGGTTCGCCGCGGTGCTGATCACCCGCTGGCCGGTCGCCGGTCTGCTCGCCGCCGCCGCGATCTGGTTCACGCCCGCAGTGCTCGGACCCGACCGGGCCACCACCCGGTCGGTCGCCCGCGCCGAGGCCATCGCCACCTGGGCCGAAATGCTCCGCGACACCCTTCAGGCCGCCGCCGGCCTCGAACAAGCCCTCCTGGCCACCGCCCCGGCTGTTCCCGCGCCCATCCGCACCGAAGTGACAGCCCTCGCGGCGCGCATCCGCGCCGGGCAACACCTCCCCGCAGTTCTGCGCGCCGCCGCCGACGACTTCGCGGACCCGACCGCCGACCTCGTGCTCGCCGCGCTGCTGCTAGCCGCCGAGCACCAAGCCCGGCAACTCGGTCCGCTGCTGTCGGATCTGGCCGACGCCGCGCGCCAGCAGGCGAGCGTGCAGCTGCGGCAAGCCGCCGAACGGGCCCGCACCCGTACCTCCGTGCGGGTAATCACCGCCACCACCCTCGCCATGGCCACCGGCCTGGTCGTGCTCAACCGCACCTATCTGCAGCCCTACGACACCGCCCTCGGGCAGCTCGTCCTCGCCGCCGTCGGCGCCCTCTTCGCGGCCGGGTTCTGGTGGCTGACTCGGCTCGCCCGCCCGCAAGCTCCCGCCCGGCACCTCGCGCTTGGCGCCGAGCTCAGCGGTGAGGCGCATCTTCCGAGCGCCCGGGCGGCAGTTCCCGGAGGAGGTCGAATGCGGTGATCGTGCCTCTGTTGCTCGGCGCCGGCATCGGTCTCGGTCTGATGGTGATCGCAGCCGGAATCTGGCCGCCCAAGCCGTCGCTCGCCGACGAACTGGCCGCACTCCACGCCCCACCAGCCACCCCCTCCCTCGCGGCACCGACAGACAGGGCCGGGTGGGCCGCCCAGCTGGGACGACCGGCCGTGCCCCTCCTCGAGGCCGCAGGACTACCCCGAAAGAGTGTCCGCGCGGACCTCGCCGTGCTCGGCCGTCCGTCCCAGCTACACCTGGCCGAGCAGGCCGCCACCGCGGTCGCCGGTCTCTTCCTTCCTCCGCTGGTCGCCGGGCTGACCGCGCTGGTCGGGCTGCGTTGGGGCTGGACCCTGCCGGTGTGGGTCGCCGTCGCTCTCGCCGCGGGTGGGTTCCTCCTGCCCGATCTGGCCATCCACGCCGAAGCCGGCCGACGCCGTGCGGAATTCCGGCACGCGTTGAGTTCCTACCTCGATTTGGTTGTCATCTCGCTGGCCGGCGGCGCCGGCGTGCAGGCCGCCCTCCATTCCAGCGCGCAGATCGGCACCGGCTGGGCAAATACCCGAATCCGGGACGCCCTCCAGGAAGCCGCCCTCACTCCCGGCCTGACACCGTGGCAGGCGTTAGGTCGGCTCGGCGCCGAACTCGGCATCACCGACCTGACCGAGCTGGCGGCCACCGTCTCCCTCGCCGGCACCGAAGGCGCCAAAATCCGCGCCTCTCTGCGGGCCCGCTCGTCCTCCCTGCGCGGACACCTGTTGGCCGATCTCGACGCCGCCGGCGCCTCGGCCACCGAACGCATGAGCCTCGGCGTCGTCGCCCTCTTCGCCGCGTTTCTGCTCTTTCTCGCCTACCCGGCGATCAGTCACGTCCTCACCGGGCTCTAGAAAGGACAGCCGCCATGCACTCGATCGTTGCCAGGCTCGCCGACCGCGGCTCCCGGCTCACCCACCGCCTCGCCTCGCCGCTACGCGACCGGTTACGCCAGCGGATACCACGCGGGGACGCCGGCTACAGCACAGAGACTGTCCTCGTCACCGCACTGCTCGTGGCGCTGGCCATCGCCGTTCTCGGGATCATCGCCGCCAAGGTCCTGGCCAAAGCCAACGCCATCAACCTCGGCTGACTCAATGCCGATCCCCCCGCCGAGCCCATCGTGGGTCGCCGGATCCAGGTCACACCCGGCGCCACGAAGGCGCCGCCAGACCCGTGCCCTGCTTCGCGGTTCGGATCGGGGTGCGGTCTCCACCGAACTCGCGCTCGCCACACCACTGCTGCTTCTGCTGCTGATGCTCGTGGTCCAAGCCGCGCTGGGCTGGCACGCCGTGCACGTCGCCGACGCCACCGTCACCCGCGCCGCCGACGCCGCGCGCCTCTCCGGCGCCACCGACACCGACGGCCAGACCGCCGCCGACGCGCTCACCCAGCAACTCGGCTCCGGACTCCTCACCGACGTCCAAGTCACCGTCAGCCGCACCGACGGGCAGGTCACCGTCGAGCTGACCGCCTCCACCCCCACCGTCGTGCCCGGCCTGACCTGGACCGTGCACCGGCACGCCACCGCCCCCATCGAACAACCCACAACAGACACCGGCAGCACCCCATGACCCGGCCCACGCGCTGCCCGAAACGACGAGGCCTCCCTCGCCCTGACCGCCGCGGCCGTCGGTGGGAGGCGGGCTCGGTCACCGTCGAACTCACCCTCCTGACACCGCTCGTGCTGCTGATCGTGCTCCTGGTGGTGGCCGCCGGACGGCTCGCCGACGCCCAAGCGCGCCTCGACCAAGCCACCTACACCGCCGCTCGCGCCGCCTCCCTCAGCCGCCATCCGGCCACCGCAGCCAACGCCGCCCGCACCAGCGCGGTCGCCGCGCTCGACCTGCCCGCGACATGCGCGGCGCTCGACGTCACCGTGGACACCACGGCCTACGCGCCGGGCGGCGCGGTCATCGTGCACACCACATGCGTGGTCAACCTGGCCGACCTCACCGGCCTCGGCCTGCCCGGCAGCCGGACTCTCACCAGCACGTCTACCTCGCCGCTCGACACGTACCGGGCGGTCACCCCATGACCCCGCCCTCCCATTCGCGCCCCGGCCTGACGGAGCTCAGGTGCCCGAGTGGCGAACAGGGCCAGGCCACCGCGTTCCTTACCGTCCTGGTCATCGCCCTCCTACTGCTGGCCGGTCTGGTGCTCGACGGCGGCACCGCACTCGCGGCGCGCACCCGCGCCCTAGATGCCGCCCAATCCGCCGCCCGCGCCGGCGCCCAGCGACTCGACCTGCCCCTCTACCGCACCACCGGCCAGCTGCGCCTGGACCCCGGCCAAGCCGTCCGCACCGCGCAGGACTTCCTCGCCGCAGCCGGCGTACCCGGGCAGGTCACCGCCACCACCGCCGCGGTCACCGTCACCACCCACACCGACCGGCCCACCCAGCTACTGCAGCTCGTCGGCGTGCACACGCTGCGGGCCACCGGCACCGCGACCGCCGCCCCCACTACCCCCGGGAACCAGCCATGAGCCCGCTCCCGCCCAGACCTCGCACATCTGCGACCAGCCGAACGCAACGGCGAAGGAGACCATGATGCGCGTTCTCGGACGCCTCCTGCGAGCACTCGGCGCCCTACTCCTGCTGGTGGCCTCCGTCGGCGGCGTGCCGTGGCTGCTGGTCGTCGCGGTCGGCTGGCCCCTCCCCCGCCACGTCCCCACCCCCAGTGATGTGGTCGCATGGCTGACCTCACCGATCGACGACGGCGGCATCTTCCAGATCATCGCCTGCGTCACCTGGATCTTGTGGGCCATCTGGGTCGGTTCCCTGCTCCTGGAGGCCTATGACCTGATCCGCTACGCAGGCAGGTCCCGACCGAAACCCACCGGAATCCAGGCGCTGGCGGCCGCGCTACTCACCGCGCTCACCCTCAACCTGTCCGGCGCCGCGTCCTATGCCCAACCGCCGATCCCACCGGCCACCGTCGCCGCCGCGACACCCCTACTCCCACGCCCGGCCAACCCACCGATCCTCGCCATCCACGACCAGCGCAGCACCGAGGCCCGGCAGCCGGACGGCGCCGGATCCGACGGTGCCTACCCGCCGTGGGGCACCACAACCCACACCACGGAACGCGACGGCCAGACCGCGGCGCTCACCAGAACCCGCAGTAGCACCACCACGACGCGAGTGCCGCGCTGCGTCGTTCAGGAGAACGACACACTGTGGGACCTCGCCTACAACCACCTCGGCGAGGCCGAACGGTGGGAAGAGATCTACACCCTCAACCGCGGCCTCATCCAAGCCGACGGCCGCGCCCTGTCCGACCCCGACCTCCTCATCCCCGGCTGGGTGCTGGTCCTGCCCACCCGACTCCCCGCGCCTACCCCGGCTACACCCTCGCCGCCGGCCGCGCCCGACAAGCCCGATACCCCGGACGGGGCAACCGGACAGCCACCGCCCCCTCAGCCGACGGTCCCTGGCCCGTCGCCCACCCCGCCACGTCCGACAACGCCCGGCCCTTCGACCACGGCGCCCAGTCAATCGACCAGTGGAACGGCAGCTCCCAGTCCCCTACCGCCGACGGCGCAAGACCCGGCGAAGGATCCCGCCACCGCCTCTCGGGCCGAGCACGGCGTGGAACTGTCCGGCGGGTGGGTCAGTGCCGGACTCGCCGCGGCGATCGCCGACGCCGGAACGCTGGCGTGGCTGCGCCGCCGCCGCGTCTACCGGCCTGAACCGCTCCCCGGCCCGAACCCCCAGGCCCGCGACCTGCACCCGCTCCCGCCTCTGATCGGCACCGTGCGGGAAGCCGCGCACGAACTCGACGCCGGCCTCCTCGAGCCCTGCAGCCCCGGACCGACCGTCGCTCAACTCGCCGACGCCGACTCGCCCGACCTTCCGCCACCAGGGCCCGACGGGCCGCAACTCGCCGGGCTCGACGACCCCCTCAACCCCCGCGGACTAGGCCTCACCGGCGACGGCGCACCCGCCGCGGCCCGCGCGCTGCTCACCGCGACCCTCGCCGCAGGCGGACCCCAGGATCCCGACGCCGCCGGCACCATCCTGATCCCCGCCGCCACCCTCGCCGAGATCCTTGGCACCGCCGCCGTCGACCTCGGCCCCCTGCCACGCCTCCATGTTCACCCCGGCCTGCCCGACGCACTGACCACCCTCGAAGACCTGATCATCGCCCGTCGGCGAGAACTCGACGATCACGACGCCCCCGACTTCGAGACCCTGCACGCCGCGCACCCCTTCCACGCCCCGCTGCCGCTGGCGCTACTCATCGCCGAAATCCCGGCCCCGGTACTACACGCCCGCGTCACCGCCGCCCTGCAACTCGGCAGCCCACTGCGCATCGCCGCGGTCTTCCTCGGAAACTGGCCACCCGGCGACACCCTTCACGTCCACCTCGACGGCACCACCATCCGCCCACCGACCGGTGACCGCAGCGAACCACCGGCACGCCTGTCCGTCCTCGACGTGTCCACGGCCGTCGCAGCGCTCGAAGTCCTCCGCGAAGCCCACACCGGAACCCGGCCCGCGACCGCTCACTCCGCCGCGGCAGCCGCCCTGATTCCCGACCCCGGGCCAGCACCTCACCGAGTCCCGTCATCCGCCGACTCCCCGGCCTCGACCAGTCCCGCTTCGTTCGACCACCCGGCCCCGACTCGGGGCGGTCCCACCGACGAGCCCGCGCGAGTGCCAGCCGCAGTCAGCGGCGCCCTACCGTCGACGGCTGCGACCTCCGGTAGTCCGCGGGCACGCATCCAGGTGCTGGGTCAAGCCCCGTTGATCCGCCCGCTGGACGGGCCACCGGTCACCGGTGCCCGCTCCCACGCCGTCGAACTCCTAGCCCTGCTCGCCGCGCACCGCGATGGCATGGACCTGCCCGACATCATGGAAGTCTTCTACCCCACCGCCACCGTGCGGCGCGCCTCCCAGCGACTGTCCACCACCGTCGGCAACCTCCGAAACCGCATTCGCACCGCCGCCGGCGACCCGGCCAACAAGGAGAAGCTCGAACCGGTGCTCAACACCGGCAGCCACTACCAACTCAACCCCGCCATCCTCCACATCGACTGGTGGCACTTCCAAGACACCCTCGCCCGGGCCGTCACCGCCGATGACGACCAGCGCCTCGTCACACTCCGGCACGCCGTCGACCTCTGGACCGGACCGCTCCTCGACGGTTGCAACTACCGCTGGGTCGAATCGCACCGCGAGTACTCCCGCAGGCAAGGCATCACCGCCCATATTCAACTCGCCGCGCTGCTCACCGACGCCGCCCCTGACGAGGGCGCCAGCCTCCTCGACGCCGCCTGTGGGATCGACCCGATCAACGAAGATGTCGCTCGGCTCGCCATGCGCGCGCACGCCCAAGCCGGCAACAGGGCCGCCGTGCAAGCCCGACTCCAAGCACTCACCGCCGCCCTTGCCGACATCGACGAAGACCCGGACGAAGCCACCACCCGACTCGCCGACCAGCTCATGTCCCGAACCAGTGCGCCTCGCCGCTCCGGCCCTCCACCGACAGAGACCCAGCGCGCCGACGGGCCGTGAACCAACCCGGGCGAACACTCGGCACCCGAGCGCATCCGAGGGGCCCCGGCGGCCGTTGTGAAAGCCTGTCGCTTGCGCTTGCCCCATGTGGGAGCGGCTGCGGGATCCGGTCAGTCGCGGGGTCCGTGCCATTCCTCCCAGGAATCCTCGACGGTGATCCAGGTGCGCCACGGGGGCCAGGGGTAGCGGCGGCCGATCCGGTAGGAGTGCCAACGCTCAGCGTTCGTCTTGGCATCGAGCGCGGCCATGACCTGTTTTTGCCGCCCACGGGTGCAGACGTCAATGCGGACGACGCCAGGCCGAACCTCGCGGATGGGGCCGGTGCCGATCCGGCCAAGAACGGCCCGGACGGAGGCGACGGTCACCCGTTCCAGGTCGCGGGGAATGGGCCATAGGCCGAGGGTAGCGGCGCCGTTTCCTATGCGACCTGCCCGGTCCGCCATCGATGTGGTGGCGGGCCGCAGCGTCGCCCGATGGTGTCCACCACCTGGCCAGGCAAGCAATAGCGCATTCGCCCACCCCGCGGTCCAGGCGCGGCCCGGCCGCCGCGCGTCGCTGGGTTTCCAGAACGCCCGGACCGAGTAGCCATCGCGGCTCCTACTCGACGGGCCTCCCCAACGCCTTCATCGCCCGGTCCAGGACTTCGCCGTCCTGGCCGGCTCCGGTACGGGCGATCTGGCCGATCAGTTCACGAAGCGCCATGTCAAGCGCCGGGTTTGGTGGAGGCTGTGATTACCCGCTCGGCGGTCAGTTGACTGCGGCGGCTGGACGGTAGGCGTGTTCGTATTCGACGGGTGGGACTTCGCCGAGTTCGCCGTGTAAGCGCCGGTGGTTGTACCAGTCGATGTACTCGGCGACGGCGATCTCGAGGTCGTCGTGGCCTGTCCAGGGGCCTTTGTTGCGGATCAGTTCGCCCTTGAACAGCGAGTTGAACGCCTCGGCTAGGGCGTTGTCATACGAGTCGCCGGTGGAGCCGACCGACGCGACGGCGCCGGCTTCGGCCAGCCGCTGGGTGTATCGAACGGCGACATATTGGACTCCCTTATCGCTGTGGTGGATCAGATCGGTGACGTCCTGGCCCTCGCGACGCCGGGTCCAGAACCCCATCTCCAGGGCATCGAGGGCCAGATCGGTGCGCAGGGAGGTCGANCTGTGGTGGATCAGATCGGTGACGTCCTGGCCCTCGCGACGCCGGGTCCAGAACCCCATCTCCAGGGCATCGAGGGCCAAGTCGGAGGCCAAGCGGTCTTAGGAAGACAACGTGCGATCCCAACTCCTTGGCTCACAGAACGACATGGCTACGATCCCACTTCTCCCTTATCGCTGTGGTGGATCAGATCGGTGACGTCCTGGCCCTCGCGACGCCGGGTCCAGAACCCCATCTCCAGGGCATCGAGGGCCAGATCGGTGCGCAGGGAGGTCGAGAGCTGCCATCCCACGACCCGGCGGGAGAACACGTCGAGCACGAACGCGGCGTAGACCCACCCGGCGAACGTGCGGACGTAAGTTATGTCCGCGACCCACAAGGTGTTCGGGCCTGGCGCGGTGAACTGGCGTTGCACCAAGTCAGGGCGCGCGTCGGGACCCTTGCCCGGCCGGGTGGTGATCGGAGACCGACCGCGGACCAGACCGCGTAACCCGGCGGCCCTCATCAGCCGGGCGACAGTGCAGCGGGCGACTGGTCGCCCATTCACGCCGCCCCGGCGGGCCAGCTCGGCATACACCTTCCGGACTCCGTAGACGCCGTAGTTCTCTTCGTGGATCTGGCGGATGACCGCGGTGACCTCCTCGTCCCGGGACGCCCGCGCTGAGACTGGCCGGCTGCGGGCCGCGTAGTAGGTACTCGGAGCGATCGACACGCCGGCATCCCGGAAAGCGGCGCAGATCGGCTCGACTCC